>CASFRL010000038.1 GCA_949297285.1 uncultured Bacteroidales bacterium | reverse complement strand
AGATACAAAAATGAAAGCAAATCACAACAATGTATGGCCAAGGAACGAGTGGTCTCACGCTGTTTCTCATAGTTCAAAGATACAAAAATGAAAGCAAATCACAACAATGTATGGCCAAGGAACGAGTGGTCTCACGCTGTTTCTAATAGTTCAAAGATACAAAAATGAAAGCAAATCACAACGACATGCCCGAATTTATTGGAGGATGTTCGCTGTTTCTAATAGTTCAAAGATACAAAAATGAAAGCAAATCACAACGTTATAATCTTTTTTTTAGCCATTTGTGTGCTGTTTCTAATAGTTCAAAGATACGAGAATGAAAGCAAATCACAACGAATATCAGTTCTCCCTCGCGGGCACAATCGCTGTTTCTAATAGTCCAAAGATACAAAAATGAAAACAAATTACAATATGTCGTAAATGGATATCTGGAAATTATTTTTAACCGTTTAAATATCTCCGAGTTGATTTCTTTATTGTTGCCGAAAAAAATAAATTATTTATCTCATATTTTTTATATTAAAAATGTAGATACGGATGAAATGGCTTTAATTTTTTATATCTTTATTCATTTTTTGTGTGCTTTATTTGGCTTATTTCATTGGTCGTGGAACAAAGGAAATAGCGATTATTAGTAAGTATTTTTATAAATAAAAAATATTAGAGATGTTTGGTATTAAAATCATAGTTATAGCCTTTATTGTAGCTATTACATCTATCTCCAGACTAAGTGCTCAAAATACTCCGGTTCATGCAGACGTGGAGAATCTTCAATCAAAAAAATATTTATTGAAAAAGGATATTCTTAGAATTGACTCTCTTTTATTATTAATTGAAGAGAACTATGGTATCGAAAATGACGATTATTTTAAATTAGGAAATATAAAGGTTAATAATTCCTTTATGACGAAATATGATTCTTTATTGCCATTACTAAAGAATTTGGATGTATTGTATAGAAAAGGATTTGGAGATAACAAACAATACGAGACCTATTTAAGAAAGAAGTGTCATATATATAATTATCTTGACGTTAATGAAGACTCGATATTTGATACTTACGCACTTTTGTGGGATATTCATAAAAAAAATTTAGCAAAAACTGATACTGTCGATTTTAAATTGTTGGATGAATACTGTGTTAAATGTATGCTGAAAAAACGCAATAATTTATTAGAGTCGCTTAGGCTTGAGGCTTTATATTTAAACAAGAGTGTTTATACCGATAAATCACCGCAATATGAGAATGCTCTTAAAAATTTAATCCTGTTTTATAATTATAAATCTTTGGATAACATGAATGAAGATGAGAAGAAAAAACTTTTCTTGCAATCATCTAAATATTATAAGGAATGGTTGACCTTGAAAGATCTTCATCATCATATTAAAGACGATGAATATAAACAGATATTCTCTTCATACACATCGGGACTGTTATACTTATGTAATGACTCGTTGGAAGCAAAAAACTTATTGGAGGAATATAGCAATGCAATAAAAGAGGTGTATGGTGAAGAGTCTGAGCAATACTACGAAGCCTTGGATGCAGAAAAAAATTGTTATCCGCAAGAGGAACAGATTCCTATCCTACAAAAGATGCTTTCAATTGCAGAAAGTCTATGGGGGAAAGACAGTTATCAATATCAGCTCAACTTAAATATTGTCTCGGCTACTATGCTTTCTACGGGAAATATCCGAGAAGCCGTAAATTTAAATGAAAGTTTTGATGCAGACACTTTTATAAATAACATATTAGATTCTTTGAGCTTATCGGATAAAGAAAAGTCTGAAATGGCTAATAACATGGAATTGTCTTAGATGGGTACTAAATCTGTACTAAATTCGATGTATGGTAATTGGGATGTTGCTAATGCAAACTTGAAAAAGGTGATGTATCATTTAATAGATGATTTAAATATACCGTTTTCTCAGATGAATTTTTATTCTTCGTATCAATCAATAATTAACAATTACATAGCACAAAATGAAAAAGACTCTATCGTTGCTTTGGGGCAAGAATTTATTCCTCTTATCAGCAACGACAGTATTGCTATGCAATTATTAATGAGTATCAATTACGCTTGCAAGCAAGGTGAAGCCTTAGACTTTACTGATAAAATTATGGCCGAAAGGGCTTCATTTCTTCAATGCTCTGAATATCCTGCTCTGTTAGAATGTGTAGCCGAAATTAAAGGTGTAAATAGAAATATTGATGATGCACTAAAATTTATTGAGAAGGCTTTTGGGGTAAGAGAAAATACTGCAATAAATCAAATAAGAAAACTTATTTATGAAGAAATACTTTTAGCTATAAACGAAAATTACATTGAGGCCTTTGATCGAAACCAAAAAGCATTGACGCTAATAACTCAATTACCAGATTATAAAGAATCTATCGAATATGCAGGTCTGTTAATGCGTTCTTGTTTAGAAGGTATTAGGGTTGGCCAATATGAATTGGTAAAAGAAAATGGAGAATACGTACAATCATTAAATTATCCGAATGTCAATTTGCATAGTTACTTCAACTACAATTTTTCTCAAGCTGGTTCGGTCTTTTTTATTTTACAAAATCCATTAAAAGAGTATGTCACTATTCCATTGATTGAGGCCTATATCAATATGCATTTAAATGAAAAAGCTTTGTCGTTGCTTATTGATTATGCAAACTCAACCAGAGAATTAATTATTTCAGCTCTATCGTTGGTCGGCCCTGCAACAAATAGAATTGTAGATATTCAGCAAATTAGCAGTACGGCTCAAAGTACATTATCTAAAAGTGCCGTTAAACTGAACAATGACAGCGTAAATGAGTTGGCTTATGACAATGCCTTGTTAACCAAACAATTATTGCTGAATGCCAGTGAGCGAATGAAAAAACTTATTATGGAGTCGGGTGATGAAAATATTGTTGAAAAATATAACGAATTGGTGAATACGCAAACATTAATAGATAATGCCGCATATTCTGGTTTGTCTGTGGATTCATTATATAAAAGAAAAAAAACTATCGAAGTTCAATTAAATGCAGATTCAAAACTCTTTGGTGATTATACTAAAGAGTTGAACTGTAGTTGGAAAGATATTCAAAAAGTTTTGAAGGAGGGTGAATGTGCAATAGAGTTTGTACAATATACCGATAATGATATAAATAATTATGTCGCCTTGGTATTATTACCCAATAATGGCCCCATTCCCATATACATTTGCACGGATAAAGATATTGAAAGCATAAAAGATCCTTATAATAATGTAACAGCGACCGAACTAATATGGAAGCCTATTATTTCCAAAATACAGAACATTAAAAAAATATATTTCTCACCTGCCGGAAATTTACATTTATTGGGGATTGAGAATTTTATTCTTAATGACGGTTCTTTGATATCCGACAAATATGGTTTATATAGGGTTTCATCGACAAGAATATTGATTGAGCCTGATTCTCACAAGGCCTTAAATAGTGGGGTTTTATATGGAGGGCTGACTTTTGATGAGAATATTCAAACTATGATTGAAGACAGTAAAAAGTATTCGGGAAATTCTGCGTCGGATTCTAACCGTAGTTATAATATCGGAGATTCTCTGAATCTAAGAAGTGGGGTCTCTTATCTTCCTTCGACAAAATTAGAAATTGACGAAATCAATCGATTGCTCGGAGTTTCAAATGTTCATACGGTAATGCTACAAGGAGAACAAGGGACCGAAAGTTCATTTAAATCTTTCTCCGGTCAGAAAATAGATTTTATCCATATTGCTACACATGGTTTTTATTGGAATAAAAAAGAATCAGAAGCAAATTCAAGATTAGGTTTTATGGCATCTTTTGTGGGTGACAAGATTGACAAAGAAGATAAAGCCATGTCGCGTTCGGGTTTATTATTTTCAGGTGCCAATAATGCTTTGATGTCGAAATCTATACCTAACAGTATCGATGATGGTATTCTCACGGCGAAAGAAATTTCTTCTCTTGATTTAAGTTCTGTGGAACTTGTGGTTTTATCGGCTTGTCAAACCGGATTGGGTGAAATATCCAGTGATGGAGTCTTAGGTTTGCAGCGTGGATTTAAAAAAGCCGGGGCGCATACATTATTGATGAGCCTTTGGAAAGTTGATGATAAAGCAACACAAATGTTGATGACGCATTTTTATGACAATCTGACAAAAGGAAAAAGTAAATTGGAATCATTGAAGGAGGCTCAGCATTATATAAGAGAATACGAAGTGGAGAAAGAAATACAAAGAAATAATAGATTACGTCCACTGTCAGCACAAGCAAGGGAACAAGCTCAAAAGGATAATTTGAATAAGATCGTGGAAAAGGTACGCCCTTATAAGCACCCTAAGTATTGGGCTGCTTTTATTCTTCTTGATGCTATTCAATAAGGCGAAAATTCCAATCTGGGGATATTCAGTAAACAATATAAAATTAGCCGACTAATTCATAAACAGAGTATTGTGGGTCAGTTGGCTTTTGTGTTTTTCGGTATTCTCCTGTAAACCGGGATATTCAGAAAATATCCTTGTTTAAATCTTTTGTGAGTGCGTTGTTCTTATTATGAACGTATGCTGCATCTTCTATCGATTTGGGATTGAATGCCTTTGATAAAGTTATATTCAGAGGTAAAGATTTGAAAATTATAATCTTAAATGTAGGTATATAGAAAATGGCATTGGAAACCAATGCCATTTTCTTATTAATTACAAGTGAATAAATACATTACTCGATAGCAGCCTGAGCGGCAGCAACTCGTGCGATAGGTACACGATAAGGACTGCAACTGACATAGTTCATGTTAAGAGAGGCACAGAACTTGACAGATGACGGTTCACCTCCGTGTTCACCGCAAATACCGACTTTCAATTTAGGCTTGGTGGTGCGTCCTTTTTCTGTTCCTATACGCACTAATTGTCCTACACCTTGCTGGTCGAGTATTGCAAACGGATCGTTTTTCAATATACCTTTTTCCTGATATATCTTCAAGAATTTTCCGGCATCGTCACGAGAGAATCCGAATGTCATTTGCGTCAGGTCATTTGTCCCGAAAGAGAAGAAGTCTGCAACTTCTGCAATCTTATCGGCCGTCAGTGCTGCACGAGGCACTTCGATCATTGTCCCGACTTTGTATTCGATCTGGTCATTGCGTTCTGAGAATACTTTTTCTGCGGTTTTGTGAATAATGGCCGCTTGCATTTTCAACTCTTCTACGATACCAACCAGAGGTACCATGATTTCGGGAATTACCTTAGCCCCTTTAGCTTTGGCATTAAGAGCCGCTTCGATAATGGCGCGGGCTTGCATTTCGGTAATTTCAGGATATGTACATCCCAACCGACAACCGCGGTGTCCCAACATGGGGTTGAATTCTTCTAAAGAGTCACAAGCTTGTTTTACTTCTTCTATGGAGAGACCCATTTCTGTTGCCAATTCTTTTTGGGTCGCTAATTGATGGGGTACAAATTCATGCAACGGTGGATCGAGCAATCGTATTGTTACACCGAAACCATCCATGGCCATGAATATGCCTTCGAAATCTTGACGCTGCATCGGCAACAATTTCTTCAAGGCTTCGCGGCGACCTTCTTCATCTTTAGAAAGTATCATTTCTCGCATGGCTTTGATACGATCTCCTTCGAAGAACATGTGTTCGGTACGGCAAAGTCCTATACCTTTGGCGCCGAATTTACGGGCAACGGCAGCATCTTTCGGTGTATCGGCATTGGTTCTTACATCCATTTTGGTATATTTTTCGGCCAATTCCATGATTTTTGCAAAATCACCGCTTAAGTCGGCATCGACAGTGTTTACTTGTCCGTCATAAACTTCTCCGGTCGATCCGTTCAAAGAAATCCAATCACCTTCTTTATACACATGTCCGCCCATTTCCAAAGTGCGGGCTTTATAATCTATTTTAATTTCTCCGGCTCCCGATACGCAGCATTTTCCCATACCCCGGGCAACTACGGCTGCGTGAGAGGTCATACCTCCACGGGCTGTGAGAATACCTTGTGCGACATTCATACCGCGCAAGTCTTCCGGAGATGTTTCGATACGGACGAGAATTACTTTTTTCCGTTTTTCGGCCCATTCTTCTGCATCATCGGCAAAGAATACGATCATACCGGTTGCAGCCCCCGGTGATGCCGGAAGTCCCTTGGCTACGACTTTGGCTTCTTTCATCGCTTTTTTATCGAATACCGGATGCAACAATTCGTCGAGTTTTTGCGGTTCCATTCTTTTGAGAACGGTTTTTTCGTCGATAATACCTTCCCGAAGCATATCCATGGCTATTTTTACCATAGCAGCTCCTGTGCGTTTTCCGTTAAGGGTTTGCAGCAACCATAATTTACCGTCTTGGATTGTAAATTCAAGGTCCTGCATATCTTTGAAATAGTCTTCAAGTTTTTGTTGTGTTTCGATCAGGTCTTTGGCGCATTCGGGCATAGCTTCTTCCAATGACGGGTACTTAGTTGCCCGTTCTTCTTCTGAGATACCTTGCAGTGCAGCCCATCGACGAGATCCTTCGATCGTGATTTGTTGCGGAGTCCGGATACCGGCAACAACGTCTTCTCCTTGGGCATTGATCAAATATTCACCGTTGAATATATCTTCTCCGGTAGCGGCATCTCTTGTAAAAGCAACTCCCGTAGCAGAAGTTTCGCCCATGTTACCGAATACCATTGCCTGTACGTTAACGGCGGTTCCCCATTCTTCGGGTATTTGGTTCATTCGGCGGTAGTAAATGGCCCGTTCGTTCATCCAACTGTCAAATACGGCACAAATAGCACCCCATAGTTGTTCCCAAGGAGAATTTGGAAAATCTTTTCCCGTGCGTTCTTTTACGGCAGCTTTAAATTTCTTTACCAAAAGTTTAAGGTCTTCAACATCGAGTTCGGTATCGTTTTTTACTCCTTTTTGTTTTTTTACTTCATCCATTACTTCTTCGAACGGATCGATATCGTCTTTATTTTTGGGTTTCATCCCCAATACGACATCTCCATACATTTGAACGAAACGGCGATAAGAGTCCCATGCAAAACGAGGGTTACCCGATTTATTGGCAATACCTTCTACGGCTTCGTCAGTCAATCCTAAATTCAATACCGTATCCATCATTCCCGGCATAGAAACTCTGGCTCCAGAACGAACCGAAACCAACAATGGGTTTTTGGCATCTCCAAATTTTGTACCCATCAGATTTTCTACATGGGTCATTGCTTTCTCAACATCTGTTTTGATGAGTTTTACAACAGCATCTTTCCCTTCTTTATTATAGGCGGTACATACTTCCGTTGTGATGGTAAAGCCGGGAGGAACAGGGACTCCGATTAGATTCATTTCAGCAAGATTTGCACCTTTTCCTCCCAATAGATTTTTCATGTCGGAACGGCCTTCTGCTTTGCCGTTCCCAAAGGTATAAACACTCTTCATAATATAAATAAGTTATTAATATGTCTTTTTTTTTGTAACAAATGTAATAAAGGGTTAACTCTTTACAAAAATATGGGTTATGATTAAATATGCAAAAATTATGGGAATAATTTTATTCTTATGTCGAATTTTAAAACATCTGTATCTGTTGTTTGAGAAATATGCTTAACTTTGGCCGAATTTGTTTTTGTTTTAAAAGTATTGTTTTGGCACGAAAAAAGAAAGAACTTCCGATTGTAGAGCAGATTGAAATTACGGATGTTGCTGCCGAGGGCAAAGCAATTGCGAAGATCGATGACTTGGTCGTATTTGTTCCGTTTGCTGCTCCCGGAGATATTGTCGATTTGCAGTTGTATAGAAAAAAACACCGTTATGCCGAAGGCCGAATATTGAAATTTCATAAATTCTCAGAGATGCGTATCGAACCGTTTTGTTCGCATTTTGGCGTATGCGGGGGCTGTAAATGGCAACATATACCGTACGAGAAACAGATAGAATATAAACAGAAACAGGTCTTTGACAACCTTTCACGAATCGGGAAGATCGATTTGCCGGAGATTTCTCCGATAAAAGGTTCGGCAAAAACACGTTTCTATCGGAATAAGTTAGAGTTTACCTTTTCGAACAAGTCATGGTTGACTCAAGAAGAGTTGCAGTCTGAGCAAACTTTTGATTCCCGTAATGCTTTGGGGTTTCATATTCCCGGAATGTTCGATAAAGTTTTAGATATAAAATCGTGTTGGTTGCAAGATAATATCTCGAATGAGATTCGATTGGCTATACGGAAATATGCTCTCGACAACGATTATCCTTTTTTTGACTTGAGAGAACAACGGGGATTGATGCGTAACATTATCATTCGTACGACCTCTACGGGTGAAATTATGTTGATTGTTGTCTTTTTTGAAAATGACCGGCCGAAAATAGATGCGATGATGCAATATATAGCCGATACGTTCCCGCAAATCACATCTTTATTATATATCGTCAATCAGAAGGCTAACGATACGATTACCGACCAAGAGGTGCATGTGTTCAGAGGAAGGGATTATATTTTGGAATCGATGGAAGGATTGCAGTTTAAAATCGGACCTAAATCTTTTTATCAAACCAATTCGGAACAAGCGTACGAATTATATAAGGTGGCGAGAGACTTTGCCGGACTTACCGGTAATGAACTTGTCTATGATTTATATACGGGGACCGGAACGATTGCAAATTTTATAGCACGTCATGCGCAAAAAGTGATAGGAATAGAGTATGTGCCGGAAGCCATTGAAGATGCAAAGGTAAATTCCGATTTGAACGGTATCGGCAATACACTGTTTTATGCCGGTGACATGAAAGATATTTTGACACAGGATTTTATAAATGAGCATGGCCGTCCCGATGTTATTATTACCGACCCTCCGCGAGCCGGGATGCATGATGATGTTATAAAGACTATTTTATTTGCCGAACCGGAGAGAATTGTTTATGTCAGCTGTAATCCGGCAACACAGGCAAGGGACTTGAATCTCTTGGATGAAAAATATCGTGTTGAGAAAGTGCAGCCGGTAGATATGTTTCCGCATACGCATCATGTAGAAAATGTCGTATTGCTGGTAAAAAAATAGAAAAACTGATTTTAGCTTTTGTCTTCGAGAAAAAGAGGATAAAAAACTGGGGAGCGATGAGAAATCGTTTTTTGATCTCTTCGCTTTCTTATATTATGTTAGTGCTTGAAAATTATTAAGATAAGAAAAATGAAAAGTGAAAAAACTCTGAGAGATTCGGTCCTTGTGCGCTGGTCGGCGTTGGGAATTGTCGCTTTTACGATGATGGCGGCATATTTTGTAAATGATATTATGGCTCCACTGAAAACGATGTTGGAGGCTAATTTAGGTTGGACCAGCCGGGATTTCGGATTTTTTACAGGAGCATATAGCTTCCTGAATGTATTTTTGTTGATGCTGATTTGGGGGGGATTGATGCTCGATCGTTTCGGAATACGGTTGACCGGGAAAATTGCCGTAATTTTAATGGTAGTGGGAACGACATTGCAATATTATGGCATGACGGCCGATATTCCCGTAGAGGCTACTCTCTTTGGCTATAAACAAGGTGTCTTTATGGCAGCTGCCGGTTATTCTATTTTTGGCGTTGGAGCCGAAGTTGCCGGAATTACCGTTACTAAAATTATTGCAAAATGGTTTAAGGGAAAAGAACTCGGTACGGCGATGGGTATTCAAGTGGCTTTAGCCCGTATCGGTTCTCAAGTCGCTTATTCTGTTTCTATACCATTAGCAAAAAGTTTCTCAATATCGACTCCCGTGTTGTTGGGCTTGGTTTTGTTGTTTATCGGATTGATCACATTTTTTATCTATGCCGTCATGGATAAAAAACTCGACAAACAAGAGGTGTATGCCGACGATGAAGATGAAAGCAAATTCAGTTTTAAAGATGTAAAAAATATTTTAGTCAATCCGGGTTTCTGGTTGATCGCCTTTTTGTGCGTATTGTTCTATTCTTGTGTATTCCCGTTCCAGAAGTTTGCATCCGAACTTATGATCAATAAATATGGAATCAGTGATAATTTGGCCGGGACTATTGCCGGACTTCCGGCTTTGGGAGCTTTGATTCTCACCCCCGTATTCGGTATTTATCTCGATTGCAAAGGTAAAGGGGCAAGTATTATGATGTTGGGTGCAGCAATGCTTATCGGAGTTCACTGTATTTATGCATTGCCATTTATAACCAATTATCTGGTAGCCATAATCTTGATGATTATTTTAGGTATTGCATTTTCTCTTGTCCCGTCAGCCATGTGGCCGAGTGTGACCAAGATTTTCCCGGCTCGTCAGTTGGGGACGGCTTACGCACTCATCTTTTTTATCCAGAATATAGGTTTGTGGGGCGTACCTAACCTTATCGGATGGGTATTGGACAATTATTGTGTTATCGGAAATGAGAACAATGCAAATCTTTATGATTATACAATACCGATGTTTGTCTTTACCGGTTTTGCCACATTGTCGTTTATTATCGCTTATCTGCTGAAAGTTGCAGACAAGAAATTTGGCTATGGACTGGAAAAACCGAATATGAAAGATCGTTAAGAGATTATATCTGCTTAGACTATAAAATAAAAAAGGAGAGGGGAGATCAAAAGTTAGATTACCCCTCTCTTCTTTTTATTTTTTAGCAATGATACCGGTCCGGTATAAGTCAAATTCAGAAAAATACGCTGAAACCTATTTTAAAACCATATTCATTCAGCCGATCGGTAAAACTATATTTCCAATAGACATCGGGTTCTATTGCAACGTTTTGGGATACGAATATAGAATATCCCAAATCAGCTCCGAAATAAAAATAATCTCGTTTTCGGGTAATGTCCGAGCTATATTCCCTAAGCCATACTTTATCATAGCCTAACTCTGCCGATAAATATAGCTTTGAAAAGAGATAATATCTCAACCCTGTATTTAAGTTTATGCTATTGTCTCTGTAATCATTCTGCCGGTCGATATTGAATCCTATTCCGACTAACAAGGCAAACCTATCGTATAAAAAATTTCCTCCTTTAAAACCCATTCCGAGTTTAAATCGGTTGTCTTCATTCAGGTCGTTATTTGTTCCGCTCAGATCAAATGCCGTGAATTGCGGATTCAAAAACCAATAACCTTGTTCTGTCTGGGCTGAAATTGAGAAACTCAGACAAACCAAACCTAAAATAATTATTATTTTCTTTTTCATGATACCGGTTTGTTTTGTTTGTTATTCGGATAAATCTTTTTGTTGCCGTTCTTGTTTGAGACGTTCTTTTTTGCGTAAAACGATCCTAAGTAAAAAGATGACGACTAAGGTAACCAATATAATGGCGAAATATTCGACATACTGCCCCGTTGCCATAAATCTCGGCCAGCCGATATATGCCATGACACCAAGATATATTAATAATATGATTGAGATGATATCCGATTTTTTCATAATAGATTTGAATTATTATATTGTTTCTTTCAAAAGAGCAACTCTGTTTTTGTAAAAATCAGAAAAACTGCCGGTCGAGAGACTTTTATATATGCGAATGCATGCCCAAGCATCAGTTGCTGCATATTTTTTTTGAGCATCGGTAAGAATATCGGCTTCCCAATTGGATAATCTTTGTGATTTGGATATTTTCTTTCCGAAAAGAATGGCATATATTTTTTGCAAGCTCATATCTTCTATGTTGAATTGCTTCACGTAACTTTGCAGTTCGATAAACCCTTTGGGTTCGAATGGTGCTATTTTGTGGAGCATGGAAAAATCATCCTTTAAAGATAATCCTATTTTTATAATATTCGGATTTTCGAAAAGATTTTTTAGCGGCGATGTAAATCCGGTCTGGTTTATTCTGAAAAGGAAACAAGTGTCTTCGGTTGCTATTTGTATCAAAGCAACGGTATAAGATTTTCCTTTTTTAAAAGAAGGACGGGTTTCGGTATCGACTCCTAAAATCGGAAAATCTGAAAGGTAAGAAATCGCTTTTTCTATATCTTGTTGATTTTGGACAATAATTATACGCCCCGGAAACGAATCTGTTTCCAGTTGGGATATTTCTTCTTTTGTTATTTTTATCGGTTGATATTTATCCATTCCAATTGTCCCATTCATCTGTGTCCATATCTTCTTTCCAAGATTCTTGGCGTTTTGAAAACAGGTCGGTTTTTTCTGTCGATTTTATATCGTGATGACATATTTCATCGTCATCCGTCTCATCATCGGTATATTTTAAAGAATGCAAAGCTCTCAAAACGTTTACGAGTTTTTGCCCCCAATAACTGGCAAAGTTGTTTTTACATTCATTTAATGAGGCTCGCATGCAATCTTCGTTACCCAGGCTGTAAACCGAAATGAAATCTTTGATATCTTGATATATATCTGTCATATTTTCAGAAATATATGCAATGATAGGGCTTTCGCTATATTGCATATCATCTTGGAAAACCTCAAGATATGTATCTTGTTCACCCAATAATTGGGCGATATTGTTGCGAATATATTCATAAATTTCTTCAGTAACAAAATGTTCTGTATTTATATCATATTCGTTTTCTTCTTCCGAGTCGGGTAACAGCACAGCTTTGAGATAGAGTAGGGGCAGAATTTTTACGGAGGTATCTATAAATTCATTTTTCCCGTTTTCATGAGCTTTTTCCATGAACGCGCAAAATTCGACACCTACGGTTACAAATTCGATGGTATTTTTTGAAAAAATATAGTTATCCATAATTTATATTTGTGTTTGGTACAATGTATTCGATAGAATATATCGATATACACTCGACGGCATATAATAGTTCATATTTTTCCCTTTGGAAATACCTTCCCGGATAAATGTCGAGGATATTTCTATGATGGGACTTCGGGTTATTTGTATATTTTTGCCGGTTAGGGAGCGTTTCGGGTCGATCTCATAGCCGAGGCGTGGATATATGTATATGGAATAATTGTCCAAAATTTTTTGATAATCTTTCCAACGGTCGAAGATAAGCCAATTATCGGCCCCTATAATCAAGCAAAATTCGTTTTGGGGATAATTCTCGGATAAAGTATTCAAAGTGCGTATCGTATAGGAAGGAAGCGGTAGAGTAGACTCGATATCACAATATTTAAACTTGCGATTTCCTTGAATTGCTTTTTTCACCATTGCGATTCGGTGAGAGTCGTCCAATAAAGAATCTCTCGATTTTGACGGATTTTGAGGGGATACGATAAACCATATCTCATCCAACCCTTCAAATTCACAAAGGTAGTTGGCTATAATCAGATGCCCGGTATGTATGGGATTGAAAGATCCGGAGAATACGCCTATTTTCATTGTGCCGTGAATTCTTGTATGACTTGCAAGGTTTGTTTTTGCGCAATTTCCAGATTGTCATTGATAATGACGACATCGAATTGAGGGGCAAAAGAAAGTTCATATTCGGCTTTGTTCAATCGGCATTCGATCACATCGGCCTCGTCTGTTCCCCGAGAAATTAATCGTTGTCGTAGAATTTCTACGCTCGGAGGTTGGATGAATATCGATAATGCCCTGTTTCCATATATTTTTTTAATA
Source organism: uncultured Bacteroidales bacterium (assembly GCA_949297285.1). GTDB lineage: Bacteria > Bacteroidota > Bacteroidia > Bacteroidales > Coprobacteraceae > Coprobacter. The sequence continues at coordinate 13,467 of CASFRL010000038.1, read as the reverse complement.
TTCAACCCGCCTATGACATCTACATCGAAAATAACATTCTTCCCTTCGTTCATAAGTCGCTCTACCTCGCATTTCAATGTGCCGTAAAATTTATCGGTATAGACCTCTTCATATTCAAGAAATTCGTTGTTGGCTATTTTCTTCTTAAATTCTTCCGGGCTCATAAAGTAGTACTCTACTCCGTTTTTCTCGTTACCCCTCGGAGCCCGGGATGTCGCGGATATAGAAAAGGCTATATTGAGGTTTTGCTGCAATAAGTAATTGATGATTGTTGACTTACCCGAACCTGAAGGCGCTGAAAATATGATTAGTTTTCCTTGCATGATCGTTACATTACGTTAAGAACCTGTTCTTTAATTTGTTCCAGTTCGTCTTTCATACGGACAACTATTTTCTGTAATTCTGCATGATTCGACTTAGAGCCCATCGTGTTGATTTCACGTCCTATTTCTTGGCTGATGAACCCAAGTTTTTTCCCTTGACCTTTACCACCCTCCATCGTTTCGATAAAATACTTCAAATGATTGTCCAACCGGTGCTTTTCTTCATTTATATCCAGTTTCTCGATATAGAAAATCATCTCTTGCTCAAAGCGGTTTTTGTCGTAATCGAAATTTTCTATTTTGCTTAAAGCTTCATGTATCTTCATCTTTATTTTTTCGACACGTTCTTGCTCGTAAGGTGCGACATCTTTAAGTAGAGCGGCTATATTGTTGATTTTTTGAGTAAATAATTTTTGAAGCATAGCCCCTTCTTGAAGTCTGAACTCTTCTAATTGACAAATTGCCTTGTCTATCGTTTGCATTAAGACTTCGCTTTCGTTGTCTTCCAACTCCATTGTGTCGGTCTTCATTGCTTCGGGAAGTCGCAGTAATATCTGAAACCAGTCTGCAGGCAGAGCTACCTTTAAATTCTCAGAAGCCTCTTTGATTTGATTGTAATATCCTTCTATAACCGGCAGATTGAGTTGCGTACAGGCACTGCGTCCTATATTTTCTACAAAAATCGAAAAATCGACTTTCCCCCGTTCTAACCTTTTCGCGATTTCAGACCGTATTTCCATTTCTTTCTCGCGGTATATTGCCGGGATGCGTGTCGATAAATCGAGTTGTTTACTATTTAAAGATTTTATTTCTACTGTGATTTTCCGGTTAGGCAGTTCGGCTACAGCCTTGCCGAACCCAGTCATTGAATGTATCATTGTAATTAATATTTTTGCAAAATTAATTTTAATTCCGGTTCGATAATCATTTAATCGGAAAAAACCGCTATTTTTGCCGAATACATTTTAAATTATTTAGAGAAAAAATAAATGGCGACTCTTTTGAATATAGAAACATCTACGTCAGTTTGTTCGGTAGCGTTGACACATGAAGGCCAGGTCGTGTTTCGTCGTGAGAATTATGAAGGACCTTCCCATGCTTCATGTTTGGGCGGGTATGTACGAGAGGCTTTCGATGCGGCTAAACATTACGGTTTCAAGTTAGATGCCGTTGCTGTCAGTTGCGGACCCGGTTCTTATACCGGACTCAGGATCGGAGTTTCTATGGCAAAAGGTTTGTGTTTCGGATTAGGCATACCGTTGATCGGGGTAAATACCCTTGAGATTATGACCTGCCATGTCATGTTTCGGGAAAAATATCCCGAAAATGTACTGTTTTGTCCTATGATCGATGCCCGACGCATGGAAGTCTATTCGGCTATTTACGATCTCTCTTTGTCGCCGGTAAAAGCGGTCTCTGCCGATGTTATCGAAGCAGACACTTATGAGAACTTTTTAAAGGATTCTCCTGTTTTGTTTTTTGGAAACGGAGCAGAAAAATGTCGCTCGGTATTGACAAACCCGAATGCTTTGTTCCTGGATAAAGAAATTGCCCCGTTGGCTTCAGATATGTTGGCTCTTTCGGAAAAGGCTTTTAAAATGAATGACTTTAAAGATGTAGCTTATTTCGAACCTTTTTATTTGAAAGAGTTTGTTGCCACTAAACCGAAACATAAAGTTTTATAATTAAAAATTTTTTTGATCATGTTCTATTATAATACACAACAAAAGAAGTTGATCTTGCCCGAATACGGACGGAATGTGCAACAGATGATAGATCATTGCGTGTCGATAGAGGATAGGGCAGAGCGCACCCGTTGTGCAAATACGATTATAAACATCATGGGGAATTTGTTCCCTCATCTTAGAGATGTCGATGATTTTAAACACAAATTGTGGGATCATCTGGCAATCATGTCCGATTTTAAATTGGATATAGATTATCCGTATGAGATTATTCGTAAGGAAAATTTGCGAACCAAACCTGAAAAAGTCCCATATACCTTGACTCCGATTCGCTATCGGCACTATGGAAAGACTCTTGAACGCATGATCAAGAAATGCGAAGAATATCCGGAAGGCCCAGAACGGGATCAATTGATTTCTTTGTTGGCAAATCATATGAAAAAATCTTTCCTTACATGGAATAAGGAAGTTGTCGATGATGATAAGATATTTAAAGATTTGCGAGAATATTCTCGAGGTAAGATCGATCTCAATCCGGAAACATTCCGGTTGAAAGAGTCGAAAGAATTTCTTCAAAAGAAAAATAAAAATAATATGAGAAAAGCGGGTAGATAAACCGCTTTTTTTGTATCTTTCACAAAACTTTAAATATCGATACAATATGGCATCGTTTGTTATAGAAGGCGGACATCGCCTGCAAGGAGAGATTATACCGCAAGGGGCTAAAAATGAAGCTTTACAGATTATTTGCGCCACCCTATTGACTTCTGAAGAGATAAAGGTCTATAATATCCCGGATATTCTGGACGTAAACAATTTGATCCAGTTGTTGAGAGATATGGGAGTCACGGTGCAGCATATCGGTGTCAATGCTTATAGTTTTAAGGCCGATAATGTGAATCTGGATTATCTGCATAGTGAAGATTTTTTGCGACGCAGTGCCTCTTTACGGGGTTCGGTAATGATTGTTGGCCCTCTGGTTGCCCGCTTCGGAATGGCCGTTATCCCTAAACCGGGAGGTGACAAAATCGGACGACGACGTTTGGATACTCATTTTATCGGGATTCAGAAATTGGGCGCCGATTTTTCTTATGATCCTGAACATCAGTTGTATGAAATTGCCGCAAAGGAATTGAAGGGTACTTATATGCTATTGGACGAAGCATCGGTAACCGGTACGGCAAATATCCTTATGGCAGCGGTATTGGCAAAAGGTACGACAACAATATATAATGCGGCCTGTGAGCCTTACTTGCAACAACTATCCAAGATGTTGAATAAAATGGGAGCCAAGATCACGGGAATAGGCTCTAACCTGCTCACTATCGAAGGGGTAGAATCTTTAGGCGGATGTTCGCATACCATATTGCCGGATATGATAGAGGTGGGTAGCTTTATCGGAATGGCGGCGATGACGTCATCGGATATTCGAATCAAAAATGTTTCTTATAATGATTTAGGTATTATTCCGGACAGTTTCCGCCGTTTGGGAATTACGTTAAATCAAGAAGGCGACGATATTCATGTGCCAAGTCATGATTGTTATGAAATAGAGACGTTTATCGATGGTTCGATTATGACATTTGCCGATGCTCCGTGGCCGGGACTGACACCCGACTTGTTAAGTGTTTTTCTGGTTGTCGCAACACAAGCAAAAGGCAGTGTGTTGATTCATCAGAAGATGTTCGAGAGCCGTTTGTTCTTCGTCGATAAACTGATCGATATGGGAGCCCAGATCATTTTGTGCGACCCGCATCGGGCTGCTGTTATCGGACAAGGTAAATCGCATACGTTACGTGCTGCCACAATGGTTTCTCCCGATATTCGTGCCGGAATAGCATTGTTGATTGCTGCCATGTCGGCAGACGGTATCAGCACAATCCATAATATCGACCAGATAGACAGAGGTTATCAGGATATTGATAAAAGATTGAATCGATTAGGTGCAAGAATTACCCGATTATAAATAATGATTACACGAGAAGAACTGATAAAGATTGGGCAATTCAATAAACCCCACGGTATTCATGGTGAAATATCTTTTTCTTTTACCGACGATATATTTGATCGGAGCGATTGCCCTTATATCGTATGCGAAATAGATGGTATTTTTGTCCCTTTCTATATAGAAGAATATCGGTTTAAAGGGGAGACTACGGCATTGTTTAAGTTGGAAGATATAGATAACGAGGTCGATGCCAAGGTTTTTACCAATATGGATGTTTATTTTCCGAAATCCTATTTGACCGACGGTGATGATTATTCGGCTCCCGGAGATTTTTTTATAGGGTATACGGTTGTTGATGTACATTTAGGGACTTTGGGGAAAATTGTGCAGATAGATGATTCGACGATAAATGTCTTGTTTGTGGTAGATCGGGGGACATCCGATTTGCTTATTCCGGCAAATGATGATTTTGTAGTCTCTGTCGATGAAAAAAGTAAAGTGATCGAAATGAATATACCGGAAGGTCTATTGCATTTGTAACTTCTTTGAATAAGTCATATCGAAAAAGCCCGACGATAAACAGTGCCGGGCTTTTTCGTTTTTTTTTGTCCGTTTTTAGAAATAGTACATTACCAAACCTAAAAAGCGGTGATTGGTAACCGCATGGGTGTTGATGACTCGACCGTTTGCAAGATTTGTATCGCCATACCAAGCCGTAGAGGGAACATATTCTATCCCAATCTGCCAATGCGGAAGGTTGTATGAAAAGGCCATGTTGACCGAGCATAATTGATCTATGTTAAGCCCCATGCCATATTGTTCGCCCGATACGAGAGCACGACTGCTACCCAAATTTTTGGTATATCCGGCAAACAGATGTCCTTTCCAGCGAGTACCTACCGTCAGGTTAATCCATGAGGTAGAATGACGTATTGGAGTATACTCTTGTTCATGGGTTTCCGGATCGATATGAGAAATACCGTAACCTCCCAATAGGGCAGTATGGTCGAGACAAGATGCTAATAAAGTCTTGGCTGCAATACGCCATAACGGAGCTTTGTATTGTATATGCGCTTCACAAGAGAACGTTGTCATTCGTTCGTTTACTTTAAAGCGTTTTTCGTTCCCGTCTTTATCTATTACGACAGCCGAAGTTCGTGGTTTTAACGAGATCAGATGGACACCGGCTCCGGCCAACCATCGGTCGTGACGATAATCAGCCCCGATATAAAATTCGGGAAGGCAACTGTTTTTCAGATAGTTTTCACTCCCTCCTTCGGGCCCTGACGATGTATATTGAAGTTGCCACAATGCAGATGCCATGAGGTCGAATCGTCCTGTACGCCATGAAAAAGCGATTTGCGGTTCGCGGTTAAACGGTTGAAATGGTGCGCCGGTAGATAGATTTAGAACATCTGGAATTACATTTCCGAAAAGAGGATGCCATGTTTGCCCGATAAGCAATCGAGTACATTCCCAATCCAAAGCCACATATGCCTGTCTGATTCGGAGCATGGTTGTACTGGCCGAAAAACCGCCGAAATCGACTTCAACTTTGGCACTCGATAGGGCTTTCCCTATTTTAGGCCCCTGCATATCGATTCCCAAACGTGTTGTGAAAGTGTAAAAACTCCCGTTTGGTGTAGCATTGATGTCTTTCCCACGACTGTCGTAGTCATGGTCTAACGGATAAAGATAAAAATTACCGTCGACAGGGGCTTGATTTGCCCGCGTATTGTAGAATAAGTCTCCACGAATAAAGCCGTAGAATTGATAAGCGAAATTTTTCTTTTGGGCGATAATCGGACAGGTACAAATTAAAGCCATCCATAAAATCAATAATTTTTTCATTGTGTATTGGATCTTTTTTGATACTTTCATTTTTTATATTGTATGCTCTTGCAGACTGTCATTTTTTTATATATCCGTTGTTTTTATGAGTTATTTGTCGGTAAATGCAATCATAAGAAAATTTTTTGCGAATGTATAAAAGTTTTTTTGTCAAAAGAAAAATTTTATCGATACTTTGATTAAAATTTATAGAATAATAAAAAATTTAGCATGAAGACGATTTAATACTATTGAAAAGACAATGGAGCTTTTTCGATCGAGAGGAAATATCTTCTCCCGATAAAAGAAGGAAAATGAAAAATAAAGAGTAAAAACGCAATTCAAGTTTTTACTCTTTATTTTGAATGTTAATAGAAGTTATGGCTATTATCTTTTATCTAAAGGAATAAAAGGTTTGTCTTCTGCTACGTTTTTATAAGCCGGGCGAATAATGCGTTTACTGTCGAAATTCAATTCTTCTATTCTGTGGGCGGTCCATCCCGTAATACGTGACATGGCAAAGAGTGAAGTATACACTTCTTTCGGCAATCCGATCATTTCATATACAAATCCGGAATAAAAGTCAACATTGGCACAGACGCGTTTTTTCACTTGATTCCCTTTGAAATTCATAAATGTTTCTATTGCCCGTTCTTCTATCAGTTCGAGAAATGCAAATTCTTTTTCCATGCCTTTCTCTTTTGCCAATTTGCGGGCCCATTCTTTGAGCAATAGAGCCCGAGGATCGGAAATTGTATATACGGCATGACCTATACCGTATATTTTCCCGCTTTTGTTATATCCCTCTTTACGCAGCATCTTCGTCAGATAAGCATCTATTTCGTCTTTATCTGTCCAATCGTTGATGACTTCTTGCAAATGATGGAACATGTCGATGACACGAAGATTGGCGCCACCATGTAAAGGACCTTTTAACGAACCGATTCCGGCTGCAATAGAGGAGTAGGTGTCTGTTCCCGATGAACTGGTAACCCGTACGGTAAATGTCGAATTGTTCCCGCCTCCATGATCGGCATGAAGCATTAAAGCTAAATCAAGAATACGCGCCTCTGATTGGGTGTATTGCGGCCCTTTCAGCATGAACAGAAAATTTTCTGCAATAGAGAGATTCTCTTTGGGGTGTCTTATATGTAATGAACGCCCTTGTTGGCTATGTCTCAGTATGTTATAGGCATAGGCTATGATAGTCGGAAATTTGGCAATCAACTCTATCGACTGACGCATCAGATTATCTCTTGACGTGTCGTCTGGGTTGGGATCGAAGGTATACATTTCAAGAACACTACGAGCCAGAATATTCATGATGTTATGCCCCTCCAGATCTAAAATATTCATAGTCGTTTTTTGCTCTAAAGGCATAGAATGGTTAAGTAAGCGAGTGAACGTTTCCAATTCATCTTTATCAGGCAAAAAACCGGAAAGCAGAAGAAATGCGGTCTCTTCAAATCCATATCTGTTTTCTTTTTCGATACCTTTAACCAGATCCTCGATATTTATCCCTCGATATACCAGTTTCCCCGGAATTGCTTTGAGTCCGCCTTCCGGCATACGTTCATAACCCACAACATCTCCGATTTTTGTCAATCCGACGAGTACACCGGAATGATCTTCATTTCGCAGACCTCTTTTTACATTGTGCTTGATAAACAATTCATTGTCTATGTGACTTGTGCTCTTGATCGAATCGGAGAGCTTATATATCATATATTCATCTTTCATACCTTACATTTTTAATCATTATAAATTTCGGATGATTTCGTCCCTGAATTCCGTAGTCGTTAAAATGACAGAATTTTCCATAAAACGAGCCAGATCGACGGTTGCCTTATGTGATCGGAATGTCTTTTCCAAAGCGTTGATAATGCTATCGGCGGCTTCTTTCCATCCAAAATACTCCAGCATCATCACTCCGGATAGCAACAGAGACGAGGGGTTGACTTTATTTTTTCCGGCAATATTGGGCGCTGTTCCGTGTGTCGCTTCGAATATAGCATGTCCGGTCATGTAATTTATATTGGCTCCCGGAGCGATTCCTATACCTCCCACCATAGCCGCCAATTGATCTGAAATGTAATCTCCATTTAAGTTTAGGGTTGCGATGACGGAATACTCTTCAGGAATTAAAAGCGTATTTTGTAGAAATGCATCGGCAATGACATCTTTGATAATGATTTTTCCTTCTTCTTTTGCCTTTTTTAGCGCTTCTTCGGCCGATAACTCTCCGTCCGATTTCTTTATGCGTTCATATTGCATCATTGTAAATACGTAATCTCCGAATTCTCTTTCGGCCATTGCGTATCCCCATAATTTGAACCCACCTTCGGTATATTTCATAATATTGCCTTTATGAACAAGAGTAACGGAAGGTAACCCGTGTTCAATGGCATATTGAATGGCTGATCGTATCAGACGTTCGCTTCCCTCTATCGAGACCGGTTTTACCCCGAATGATGAAGTTTGAGGAAATCTGATTTTCGTTACGTTCATCTCATTTTGTAGAAAATGGAGAAATTTCTCGGCTTCAGGAGTTCCTTGTTGCCACTCTATTCCGGCATAAATATCTTCTGTATTTTCCCGGAAGATATGCATATTGACTTTCTGAGGCTCCTTTATCGGAGAAACAACCCCTTTGAACCATCGTACCGGACGCAGACACACATATAGATCGAGTTCTTGCCGCAATGCTACGTTAAGAGAGCGGATTCCTCCTCCTACGGGAGTTGTTAGCGGACCTTTGATGCCGACTCGATATTCTTGAAATGTTTTCATGGTCTCTTCCGGCAACCATGATCCGGTTTGTTTGAATGCTTTTTCTCCGGCGAGAACTTCGAGCCACTCTATTTCTCTTTTTCCGTTGTAGCATTTTTTTATGGCAGCATCGATAATCGATTGTGTAACCGGAGTTATTTCTGCACCTACTCCGTCACCTGTGATATAGGGGACGGTTATCTTGTCGGGGACGATCAATTTCCCGTTTTCTATTTTCAATTTTGCCATGATGGGTTGTTATTGTTTTTTATTTGCCAGATAATTCAATGCGCTTCCGGCTTTGAACCATTCGATTTGTAAATTATTATAAGTATGTGAAACTTCAAAACTTTCGACATTCCCGTCCGGATGAATAAGCTCTATGGTCAGATTCTTACCCGGAGAGAAGGTTTCCAGACCTTTAACCGATAAAATATCTTTTTCTTTTATTCTGTCATAATCATCTTTGTTGACGAAGGTTATGGCCAGCATTCCCTGTTTTTTCAGATTGGTTTCATGAATGCGCGCAAAAGATTTTGATAAAACGGCTTTTACTCCAAGAAAACGGGGCTCGAGAGCTGCATGCTCTCGTGACGAACCTTCGCCATAATTTTCTTCGGCAACGACGATCGACGATATTCCGTGTTTTTTATAATTTTTGGCTGTTCCAGAAACGGTACCGTATTCGTTGTTCAATTGGTCGAATACTTCATTGGCCTTTCCATTGAAAGCATTTATCGCGCCCATTAAAAGATTGTCCGAGATGTTTTCGAGATGGCCTCTGAAACGAAGCCAAGGGCCGGCCATGGATATATGATCGGTAGTACATTTTCCGGTTGTCTTGATCAATAAAGGCATTTTTTCGAATTGTGATATATCGAGCGGAGCGAATGGTTGCAATTTTTGTAACCGTTTCGAATCAGGCGCAATCGTAATATCATCCATCGACGTCTCTTGACTGGGAGCTATGTATCCGGGATCTGTAACTTCGAAGCCTTTGATCGGAAGCTCTTCACCTATTGGGGCTTCTAATTTCACGACTTCACCTTTTTCATTGACTAACGTGTCTGTCAGAGGGTTGAAACATAAATCCCCGGCAATTGTCAATGCTGTAACGATTTCGGGAGAGGCTACAAATGCATGTGTGTTCGGATTGCCATCGGCCCGTTTTGCAAAATTCCGATTAAATGACGTGACAATAGAATTGGCCCTTTGGTTGTCATCGGTGTGACGTTTCCATTGTCCAATGCAGGGACCGCAGGCATTTGTCATGACAATTCCTCCGATCGATTCGAAATCAGCGATCAACCCGTCACGTTCGGCTGTGTAGCGGACTTGTTCCGACCCAGGATTTATTCTGAATTCGGCTTTGGCTTTAAGTTGTTTTTTCGATGCTTGTCGAGCAATAGACGCTGCACGGTCTAAGTCTTGATATGAAGAATTTGTACAAGAACCGATTAGTCCGACTTCCATAGTTTGAGGATATCCTTTTTCCCGGACAATCTTTCCGAATTCGGAAATAGGATGTGCTGCATCTGGAGAGAACGGACCGTTTATATAGGGCTCTAATTTCGAAAGATCGATTTCAATGACCCGGTCATAGTATTTTTCGGGATTTTCAATGACCTCTTTATCGGCTTTTAAGCAGTCGGAGAGCGCATTTGCCATTTCTGCGACTTGTTTACGACCGGTTGCCTGTAAATATCGAGACATACTCTCATCGTATGCAAATATAGAGGTAGTTGCTCCGACTTCGGCCCCCATGTTGCAAATGGTCGCTTTCCCTGTTGCCGAAAGAGTGCCGGTACCATCACCGAAATACTCGATAATGGCATTTGTTCCGCCTTTGACAGTTAATATTCCGGCCAATTTCAATATGATATCTTTCGGCGAAGTCCATCCGTTCAGTTTCCCGGTCAATTTAACACCGATGATTTTAGGCATTTTCAATTCCCATGGAATTCCGGTCATGACATCTACGGCATCGGCACCGCCTACACCGATCGCAATCATTCCTAAACCTCCGGCATTAGGGGTATGCGAGTCTGTGCCCACCATCATTCCACCCGGGAATGCGTAATTTTCTAAAACAACCTGATGTATGATTCCGGCTCCCGGTTTCCAAAAGCCTATACCATATTTATTGGAGACATCTTTCAAAAAATCGTATACTTCTCGATTCGCCTCAAGTGCTTTCGCTATATCTGTGCGTGCATCTATGTCTGCCTGGATAAGGTGATCACAATGTACCGAAGACGGTACTGCAACTTTATCTTTTCCTGCAATCATAAATTGCAGCAGAGCCATTTGGGCAGTTGCATCTTGCATGGCAACCCTGTCCGGAGCAAAGTTTACATAATCAACACCTCGGCTGAAAGGCTTTTCCGGATACTTATTATCATACAAATGCGCATATAATATTTTTTCGGCAAGTGTCATCGGGCGGCCTAACAATTTGCGGCTTTTCTCGATTTTTTTTGCGTAAGACGCATATACTTCTTGAATTAATTTTATGTCAAATTGCATATTTAAAAATATTTTTGTGCAAAGATATATCATTTTGCCTATTATTTTTATGTTTTTGTGTTATTATTTTTGTTTTTATCTATTTTTTAAAGAAAAATGAATAACTAAATGCATAAAAATATAATATTTATACATTCTAAAAGAAAGTATAACTATTATATAATAATCGTTTTAATGGGATATTTGTTGAGCAATTAAGAAAAAAAACAGGTAGTTTTCTAAAATAAGAGAAACTACCTGTTCAATCATGAATATTTTATTTGGACGGTTTAATGTCCTTTATCATTAACTGGATATTTTTGTTATGGGAATTTTCTTCGATCGTGTAGCAAATGTCGAAGGGGTGGTGGGCTTTTATATATTCATTATGTTCATGCATGCCAAAAGCGATCCCATTCATAATGTTTTCAGAACGGCTATCGACCATTTCCAATTTTAAATGTTCCAACTCTCTTCCTACCAATCGGCTTGTACCGTAATCCCAAACTCGTTTGGTGCAAAAGACCGGTTTTGTATTGCCGGGTCCGAATGGATTGAACTGTTTTAATGATTTCAAAAAGGAGGGGGTTATATCTTTAAAATCGATTGTAGCGTCAATATCTATTTGAGGCATCATTTGCTCGGGAAGAATATTTTCTGCTACATAATTTTCGAAACGTTCTATAAATACGGGGATATTCTCTTCTTTTAGAGAGAGTCCGGCTGCATAAGTATGTCCCCCGAAATTTTCCAATAAATCCCGGCAAGACTCTATTGCCTTATACACGTCGAATCCTTGTACCGAACGAGCCGAGCCCGTTACCAGTCCGTTTGAAAAAGTCAATACTATTGCCGGACGGTAATAGAGTTCGGTAAGGCGGGATGCCACAATGGCAATAATTCCTTTGTGCCAATCGGGATTATAAATAACAATTGATTTGTGTGATTCGAAATCTTTCAGATTTTCGAGAATCTTATTGGCCTCTCCCGTCACCTGTTTATCGATTTCTTTCCGGGTCTCATTATATTGATTAATATTTTCGCCTTTTTCTTTGGCACCTTCAAGATCTTTCGATATTAAAAGGTCTACGGCTTCTTTACCGGATTGTACTCTTCCTGAAGCGTTGATGCGAGGCCCTATTTTGAAAACGATATCACTGATCGTAATATCCCTGTTTTTTAAGCCGCATAAGTCGATGATCGCTTTTAGTCCGTTGCAGGGATTTGAATTGAGTTGTTTCAGCCCATGAAAAGCCAATATCCGGTTTTCGTCCGTAATAGGAACGATGTCTGAAGCAATGCTTACGGCAATAAGGTCAAGTAGCGGGAAAAGATATTCTTTTATGCTTAGATTATTGCTTATAGAAAATGCTTGCATAAACTTGAATCCGACACCGCAACCCGACAAATGTTGATATGGGTAGGTAGAATCTTCTCTTTTGGGATCTAATACGGCAACTGCATCCGGAAGAGTTTTATCCGGTACATGATGATCGCAAATGATAAAATCTATACCTTTATTTTTGGCATATTCAACTTTTTCTACCGCCTTTATTCCGCAATCGAGCGCTATAATTAGCGAAAAGCCATTTTCCGCAGCATAATCGATTCCCTTTATCGATATGCCATACCCTTCGTCATAACGATCCGGAATATAGCAATCTATGCAAGAATAGAAGTTCTGTAAAAATTTGTACACTAAGGCGACAGCTGTTGTGCCGTCTACATCATAATCTCCGTAAATTAATATTTTTTCTTTGCTCCCCATCGCCTTATTCAAGCGATTTACAGCTTTGTCCATATCGTTCAGCAGGAACGGATCATACAGGTCAAGTAATTGGGGGCGGAAAAACTTTTTTGCGTCTGTTTCGTTTGTTACCCCTCGCAAAACCAACAACTCGCATATACGAGGATCTAATCCCAATATCTGGGATAAATTTTCTTTTGCTTGTTGTTCTTTGTCTGTAAGAGGTAAGTAATTCCATTTACTTATCATTTATATGTTTTTTATTTTCTCAAAGTCGGGAAGTTACACCTTTTTACTTATGATGTTTTGTGTAACTTGCTTATCATCACTGTGTTATGATGAATTGTCATGCAAACATACGAATACTCAATAGTTGCATTATTATTGAAGAATCCTTTATTGGACACATTTTCGAGCCTTGCAAAAGGAATGCTGTAAAGATAATAAAATATGGGCTAAAAAAAGGAGCTATTTGTCTCAAAAAAATAAAAAACGCAGCAACAAAATTTTGTCGCTGCGTTTTTGGGGAAGGTGATAGTTGTATTTATTTGTCTATAATATGCACATCCATTTGAGGGTATGGAATATTTAATCCATATTTTCCGAACTCTTTATATACTCTTTCGTTTATATCGAAGTATACATTCCAATAATCTGCAG
>CASFRL010000037.1 GCA_949297285.1 uncultured Bacteroidales bacterium | reverse complement strand
TTCTTGAATAATTTCAATATTTCAAGAGACCCTGTCAGCCAATTAGATTTATCTTCAAATATCGGGTCTATGTCGTTAATGTGAACATCATCAAAAATATTTTTATTTTTTGAATCTAATTGTCGTTTAAAGTCTACTATCCATTTATTTAAAAATTCTATATAGACTTCCTGTTTATTGCGGTATTTTCCATCCATTATTTTCTGTATATTTTATTGCAAACCTTAGAGAATCTCTTGTCCGAGTTCTTGTCATCTCGGATTGAAATACAGACCGATTTTCTCGATCTCTTTTTTAAGAATGCATTTATCTATATTACTGTTGAAATACATATAGTAATCAAACCCGAATCGGACATAGAAATCTTTTTTCTTGTTGGTCAGATCACAGTCTATATAACCTCTTAAATTTAAACGTACGGCTTTCTCTATTTGGGAGATATGTATGCGCATACCTTCCTTTATGCTCAGGAACATATCGTATAGGTCTTTATTCTGTTCATATAGAGGATTTTTAGGTGTAAAGCGACGTTTCATGTCCGATTTTTTTCTTGAAACGAATAGATACTCTACTGTCAGGAAAGAACAACCGGCCAATTCCATTCCTCTGATTACCGCCTGTACGTATTTATCTTCCGTCTCCAAATACTCTTCTCGGGTAAACCGCTTTCCGTCATAAACTTTACCTATATCAGATGATGACGTCCATTCATCCTTTCTATAAATGCCTCGTTCGTCATAATTTTCCGGTGCATACTTGACGATCAAATCCGCAGTCCATCTCCATGAATCGTCATACTCTTTTTCCAGTTGCATAACATTATTTCTTTATTCTATTTAGATTTTCATCGAATGTTCCCATTCGCTTGTCTATGCTATTAAGATCTTTTATTGTTTTTCCCATTTTCCAGATGCCTCCGTTATGTCCGTCGATATCCGGAGATATATAATTTTTTCCGTTGTAGAAAATTTTAGATTTACCTCGTTCATTTATTGGCCTGTACCCTTCCGGGATTTTGACGGTTATTTTTATCCCCTTTTCTCCTTTTCCTTGGATAAAAGTGATTTCGTTTGCTTTGGATTTTCCTCTGTTATACCCCTCATTCCGGTTCTTGTTTCCGTTCGCCATTAGTACAGCCCCGGTACTTGCTGTTGCAGCACCTGCTCCCACAAGGGTCTCTCCGACGACGGCCGTCGGTAATCCGGCAATGGCAGCCGTCCCGCCGCTTACGGCCGTAACGGCCAGTCCGGATACGGCGATCGCTCCGCCCACTGCCATGCCACCGCCTCCGGCATCGATCATGCCGCTAACCAAAACGATAGCCGCATTGTCGACATTGCGCAGAGCGTTATTATAGTCGTCAGGATCTGTCGGGCTATAACGGTCTCTTAATTCGCCTGTCCCGGGAATAATGTTTGTCAATAAGCCGATTCCGAATCCGACGACTTTGTCTTTCGCATCTCTTCCGTCCGGATCGACGAATCTGACCGGATTATTCAGCGCATACGCATAAGGCGATATAGAGTAATATCTCTCACAGTTCGGATCGATGCTCATACTTGTTACATCGGGGGAAATCCCCGGAACGGATTCATCGATGAGCCCGATAACCTCTCCGGTTTTTGTATCGAACAGTACCGATCCGATCTCTACCGTACGGTTGCGGTCATGAAACTCGGGATTTTTACTGAACGATGCGACCGAAGCCCGGATTCCTATTTCGGCAAACGGATTTTCGTTGCTCTTGTTGTCTTGCGCCCAAGTTGTCAGGCAACAAAAGGCGAACAGTAGGGTAGATAAAAACGCTTTTCTCATATTATTGAGTTTAAAACTTTAATTTCATTAGAATAAATGCTGCATCTCGGCATAATCGGTCGAAAAAATCCGTCGTTTCCGCTCTCGATTTGCAGTTTATTTTATAATCTGTATGAACGGGGAACGAGGATGCCGTTTTTCTTTCTCCTTTTCCTGTTCTATATGTTTCAGCCAACGGTCATAGACTTCAGGCGATATATTTTCGTACCCTGTATCGTCTATTTTACGATATATTTCCTGCATGTGTTCGTAGTGTTTGTATGCTTCGGGACACATCTCCCTCATTGCTTGGGGAGTCGGTATATTCAACAGACGGGCAACTTCCATAGTCAGTCGTGTTTCATAATTTGCTTCCAGAATCAACGCGTCCAAGGGAACTTTCATATATTTTTTTGCTTCTTCGGCACATTTTAAAATAAAAGGGTCATATCCGTATTTTAACAGGTAATAGCGTCCGAGCAGTGCGACTATCGAAGCCAGCGTCTCTTTTTTGTCCAAAGCAGAGAGGTACAGGCCGCTGCGGATCGCTTCGGTCTTGATGAAACTATGGTTCATGTAATGGTAGTCGGACAATATATATCTGCATGTAATTTCCAAATTGTACCATTCTCCGTTATTCCCCCGTATTTTTACCAGACTGTGATGCGGCGCAAAAGATAAATAGGCCTCGGTGCCCAATCTTTCGGCAAGAATCATATATAGTAAAGGCATAGAATGACATTGTCCCCGGTTAGTTGCCAGTAATGTGGTTATGAAGTGGCTCGTAAAATTTTTTTCACTTCTGTAATCATCCAGATTATACTGTACGGGGTAGTGGATGATCTGTTTTTCCGTACCGGGCAGGCAAACGGTAAAAGTATCGGTCATTAGGCTGTAGAGTACGGCGTTTTTGGTGAAATCATCGGATGTTTTCTTTTTCAGTTCATTGAGTTTCCAATTGCACAAATCTATTCGTTTTTGTAGAGATGCTTCGAACACATTGTAGTTCATCGTATTTTCTAAAAATGCGTTTTCAGTGATAAATATGGCTCTTCCCAAATTCATGGGGAGCGAATCGTGAAGCATTCCGCATAGTTCGTCGAATGCCGAATAAAAACATGCAGTTCCTTTCTCTCTTGCCCATGACGGAAATCCGTGATCGAGCAATTGCCTTGCCAGTTTCATGGCATTTTCCCGTTCTTTTATATGAGCAGTTACCTCTTCTATAATTTTTCGGTTGGTAAGATTCCTGCGATATAATATCTCCGAATCGTAATCGTATGTGTCTGTGTGGTGCGGGTGACGGATGTCGGGATATGAATAGTCTCTTGATGATGAGGGCTCGTTTCCTATTCGAATATCCGGTTTCAATGTCGCCGGTTCGGGCGGTCTCGGTGTAATACCGGAAAAGCCTGCGAACTGAGAGAATGCAGGCAATGCCGATAAAATAATTAAAATCAGTATTTGTGTTTTGATTTTCATGGAATCAAAATTTAAGTTTTATAAAAATAAACATTTTTATATTTATATACAAAAAATTAAATGGAATATTTTATTGCCTGCTTTCATTTTTTTTTATCAGAAAGTTAAAAACAATCTATGATTTGACCTTCTTAAGACAAAAATTCGATACCTTTATCTTCATATTGCAAAGAAAACGGGAGGAGAGAGAAAATGGCTTCTTGGAATCCGTGGCACGGTTGTCACAAGCTGAGTGAAGGTTGCCTGAATTGTTATGTGTACCGTATAGACAAAAAGCACGGGAAAGACAGTTCGGTGGTCACCCGTACCCGCGACTTCGACCTCCCGGTGAGGCGTAAGCGGGATAAAACCTATAAAATAGGGCCGGGAGATCTCGTATATACCTGTTTCAGTTCCGATTTTTTTGTAGAGGAGGCCGACCCGTGGCGTCCGGAGGCATGGCGCATGATGCGTGAACGCGGCGACTTGCATTTTTTTATGACCACCAAACGGATCGACCGTTTCTTGAATTGTATTCCCGAAGATTGGGGCGACGGTTATGAAAACGTCACGATCTGTTGCACGATAGAGAATCAAGACCGGGCCGATTACCGGCTGCCGATTTACCGGGATGTCCCGATACGGCACAAGATGATTATATGCGAGCCGTTGTTAGGCCATATCGATTTCTGCGACCGTCTCGGCACATGGGTAGAGCAGGTGATCGTAGGAGGTGAGTCGGGCGATTGTGCCCGGGTATGCGATTACGGTTGGGTATTGAGCATCCGCGAACAATGCATGCTCCGCAAAGTTCCCTTCTCTTTCAAGCAGACGGGGGCACGCTTGTTGAAAGACGGGCATCTCTACCGCATAAAACGTTGCGATCAACATGCTCAGGCACAAAAGGCGAAAATCGATATTCCGTAATCCCTACCGGGAAGTTTCCTCTTCAAGAATAACCTCCTCTTTCTTTTCGGGTATAGAAATATCGGCGGCTATGCTGTCTGCGCTCATCTCCGTAGAATCGGGCTCTGCCTTGGGATAAGGAGTCTGACACTGGTAAGAGCGGGATATGGCCTGTTTGGGACCGGGGAAACGGGCCCGGTATTTTGACAGGCTGTCATTGGCAAGAACCTTTTCCATAAAGTATCCGAATACCGGCAAGGCAGTCCGGCTGCCCTGTCCGAGAGCTCCGGTACGGAAATGGATGCTGCGGTGTTCTCCGCCCACCCAGCAGCCACCCACCAGATTGGGAGTCACCCCCACAAACCAGGCATCGGAGTGGTTGGATGATGTTCCGGTCTTTCCGCCGAAATCGGTATTGTAGCGGAAGAGGTCATACCCCCAAAGCGCTTGCGAAGTTCCCATCGGCTCGGTAAGGCCGGCCAGAAGCATCTGGGTCATTAAAAAAGCCGTTTCATAAGGTACAGCCTGTTTTTGCACCGTTTTATGGCGGTAAACGACCTTCCCGTTTTTGTCCTCGATGCGGGTCACCATCACCGGATCATGCGCCATACCGTCGTTGATAACCGTTCCGTAGGCGTTTACCAGTTCCAACAGCGATACGTCCGATGCGCCCAAAGAAACCGACGGAGTTTCATTTAACGGGGTCTTTATCCCCATGGCATGAGCCGTCTTTATAATATCCGGAATTCCGGCCTCCCGGGCTATCTGTACGGCGATCGTATTGATCGAACGGGCAAAAGCCGCCTTCAAGGTCATCGTATCTCCGGTATAGACTCCGTTTGCGTTGTGGGGTATCCATTTGGCCGGTTTGCCGTCCTCGAGCACATCCCAGGCTACATATTGGTCGATGCGTTCGTCGCAGGGCGAAAGTCCTTTATTGAAACCTTCGCTATACACGAAAAGTTTGAACGTAGATCCGGGTTGACGTTTAGACAGCACTTTATCATACTTCCATGAGTCGAAATCGATGTCTCCCACCCAAGCCTTCACCTCGCCGGTTTGCGGCTCTATGGCGACAAATCCGCAATGCATGAAGCGCTCCATATAGCGGATCGAGTCCAGCGTGCTGAATGTCGTGTCCTTGCGTCCGAGCCGGTAATCGAATACTTTCAGCCGGTGAGGCTTGTTCAGATAGAAGGTCACCGAATCCCGATCGTTCGGGAACTTCTCCTCCAGCATTTTATATGCAGTAGTCCTTTTGGCAAGGTCTTCTATGAAGTGAGGTATCTCCCGGTGATTTTTATCCTGCCATGGGTTTACATTTCCCCAATGGTTGTCAAAGTTCCGTTGTACGGTGCGCATTTGTTTGTTTACGGCCTCTTCGGCGTATGCCTGCATGCGGGTGTCGATCGTCGTGTATATTTTCAGGCCGTCCGAGTAGAGGTCCATGTCGTTCTCTTTACACCACTCTTTCAGAAAATCGGCGACAGCCTCCCTGAAGTAGAGCGCCGGGCCGTCATAATTCGACTCCATGTTATAGTGGAGCCGTATGGGCAGTTGTTTCAAAGAGTCGCATTGCGATTTTGTGATGATCTTGTGGCTTTCCAGATTGTCGAGTACGACATTTCTGCGTTTCAGGCTGTTTTTCGGGTTTACACGAGGATTGTAGGTCGTGGTTGCCTTTAACAGTCCGATGAGTGTGGCGGCCTGTTCGTAGGTAATATCCGCCGGAGTCGTATTGAAATAGGTTTTGCAGGCGGTTTTTATGCCGTATGCGTTGCTGCCGAAATCGACCGTGTTGAAATACATGGTCAGAATCTCCTCTTTACTGTAAAACATCTCGATCTTGACTGCGGTAATCCACTCTTTCGATTTCATGATCAGGAGTTTCACTCCCGGGATATACCCCAAAAGTCCCGTAGAATATTGCGAACGGACTTTAAACATGTTTTTTACCAGTTGTTGGGTAATGGTACTGGCTCCCCTTGCCTTACCATGCGCCATATCCTTTATGGCGGCGAAGACCCCCTGTATGTCGACCCCGAAATGTTGGTAGAAACGTTCATCCTCGGTCGAAATCAACGTCTTGATAATTTTCGGCGAAATCTCTTCATAGCTGACCGGCGTGCGGTTTTCCCTGAAATATTTCCCGATCAGTTTGCCGTCGGCGCTGTAAATCTCGGATGCAATGTTTTGTCGGGGATGATTGATGCTCGAGAGCCCGGGCGATTTCCCGAACAGCCAAAGAAAATTAATATCTACCAGAAACAGATAGAAAATAAAGAGCAGGATAAAAGTCAGGATTATTTGTATCGCTTTTTTGTACCACGGAGACCGCCGGTATAATGACTTGTAATGTCTCCAACCTGTGGCAAATATATTCTTGACTTTGCGGAGGACCGATAATCCGCACGAAACCCACTTGTGAGTGTCCGAATGTTTCATATAAAGTATTCAAGATTTTAAATACGGCGCAAAATTACAGATAGTTTTATAAGATTGTTTAAAATTTCGGATAAAAAATATATCTTTATATCGTCGTGCGTGTTAAAGATAAAGTGCCGGCTTGAAACGGGCAGGTATAAGCCGGATGGACAAGTTCAAGTCGTATGATGAAATGGTAAAACAATATTGATATGAAACGACTGTTTTATGGTGTTCTGTTATTGCACCTGATCTTATGGTTTTCGTGTACGGGGAGTTCCCGTTCCGTGGAAGGAAAGGAGGCGGAATCTCCGACCGAGTTATTGTACGATTCGAGC
>CASFRL010000036.1 GCA_949297285.1 uncultured Bacteroidales bacterium | reverse complement strand
TTGCCGTCCGTTATGCCTATAAAAATTTTGTCGTCGGTTCTCTATTCGACGTATACGGATTACCCGCTTCTTCATTCCGTAGCGATAATTGGGAAATAGAATAGAAAACACATACACATACCTAAAATAATTAGAGGAGGGGCAAAAGTCAAGTTGTATAAAGATGAACTTATAAACGAAAACTTGACCGCCTTTATCGACAATAAAAAGAGCCTTATCATTATCTCGAAACGAAATTTGATAAGGTTCTTTTTTATTTAGGGTTTACAATCCTGCAATTTTTGAATATTCAGTTTACTCTTGACATATTCCCCAAAATCCGGATAATGTAAACTTTCAAGGCATATCGCTCATAGGATAGATAACTTTTGTTGGAACCCAGGATGATGTATCCCAATAAGCAGACCATGAAGTCCTGTAGGTATTGAGTTGTGCATCCGGCACGTAAATCTTATAATTGGCCGTATAGGAACCCCAACTATCTGAAACAGGGAAAACAGCCTTACTACCCAATACAGCCGGCGTTTCATCGGGGCATACGATTATCTCCAAAGCCAAGCACTTGTTGAAAGCATGATCTCCTATCGACTCGAGTTGTGTGCCGAGGGTTACTTTTTTCAAAGCAGAACATTGGCTGAAAACCTGTTTTTCGATCGTAGTGACTGCATCAGGAATAATTATCTCTTCCAATGCATAGCATCTCAAGAATGCATTGTATTGTATGGTTTTCAAACCTTCCGGCAGCTTGACCTCTTGCAAATTTTGACAGTCTTGGAATGTGTTCGATTCGATAGTGAGAATTTTGGTTCCCTCGAAAATGACCTTTTTCAATGGAGAAATTGATCCTGATGAATTCCCCTGAAATGCCGAACTTTCCACAAGTTCTACATTCGCCGGAATGACAATCTCGGTCAAATTCGTTTTTGAAAACGCATATTGAGCAATCTCTTCGAGACTTTCGGGAAGAGTAATAGCCTCAAGACCGCTGTTGCTGAAGGCATTACTGCCGATAGAAGTAATACCTTCCGGAAGAGTAATGCTTAATAGCGAAGTTTCGCCATTGAATGCGTTAAACTCAACCTCTGTTACAGTCCCCGTATAGGCCCACATGCCCTGACCCGTTTCGGTATTATAGGTACACTGCTCTTCGATAATTTCAAGATCGGTTCCCCAAAAACGATTGTTGCAATTCAATTCTTGAGTAGCTGTATAAGCAATATATTTGGGATCTTTGACTGTCACCTGATTTTCTCCGTCGAAATTATCATCGATGTCTATGGTCACTGAGCCGCCTACCGACAGCAAGTTCCCGATAAGAGTGGTCAGATAGTTCCGTTGAATAGGAATATTGGTCGTAAAATCCCGACTGATGACAGGACTTGTACCGGCCAGCATATCGAGTTTGAAATGGATGGCCCGTTGTTCGGAAGTCGCCAGCAGATAATCGACGACCAGCGTCCGGCTGGCAGCACTGGCATCATATCCGCCTTCATAGAATTTTCCGCTGTTCCCATCCGTTGCAATTTGGGCCGTATAAACGATCGAGGCATCTGCATCGGTTTCTCCGATCGCTTCTCCGCTCACGGCATTCAGCCCGGAAAAACGCTTGCAATCGTGATAGGTGATCTTGAAGTTGTCCGGTTTGGCAATACCGCCGTTGTTTTCATCCCAATCGGTTGTGACAACACGTACTTTGGCAAAAGGACGTTTCAAGGTCAGCGACTCATTGAATGTCTGGCCGATCTGTATATCTTTCGTAATAAAAAAGGCATCGCGGCTCTCGTCGTTGAACGTTTTGTCCTGATCCGCATCCGTTATAATAGAGATGTTGGCGAAGTCGGCCGTATTGTAATGCAAATCTTCCGTCGTCCCTTGTTCAACGAAATCGGCCCATGCAACAAATTTGTAAGTGCAGTTGGGGGTCAGCCGGAATTCGAAAGTGGCAGGGCTGTATGTGTCATACACTTTCGACTGGGGAGCGACAAGCAACTGTGTACCGTCCGCCGAATAAACGGCAAGCTGATAACGCAAGTCGTGTTGTGTCCAATCGACATTCGTCAGACCGCCTTTTGCACTGTTTGTACCGGCAACACTGCGAGTCAACTGCATCGCTTCCGGGGCATCGAGTTGAATACGCACTAAATCTCCATCACTGTTAAGGCCCGGTTGATCCAGATCCTGAGTACAAGCTGAGAATAATAATCCTGTTACACATCCCAGCAACAATCCATTTAATTTTTTCATTTTTCTCATAATATATTATTTTAATTGATTGATTTGATCATTTTTTAATCGGGAATTACCACTACAAACTCATCGTCGAACTCATCATCGATACCAATATCTCCACTACCGATCTTTTGGGTCAAGAAGGGCCCCTTAACCACCGTTTCCCGGTTTCTCTGCAACGGAATCGAGATATTTTTATAACGGTTCAATTCCTTATCTTCGTCATAGATAAATACATCAACCAGCACATGATCTTCCTTATCACTCGATGTCAGCACATAATCATATCCCAGCAACACATTTCCGTCTTCAAGGACAGTTGTGGGGACAGTTTCCGTCACATACATTTGCACAAAACGATTGGGGGTTCCCGTATCGACATTGTAACCCGCACTGACATATTGTTTATAGACAATTTGAATCCGAAGGTCTTCTATCCGATTCCCGCTATTCAAAAAATCCTGCAGGTCGGTCGCCCACAACCGGAAACGGCCAACGGCTCTTTCCAAATATACCGGCACAATATGATCGGCCGCAGGAATAGTACGTGTTTCACTCAAAATAATCGGAGCACTACTTCTGCTGAAATCAAAATCTACCGAAAAATCACAGCGCCCTGCCGCCGAATTTTTGTGATGGTTATCCCGCAGGTCATGATCCACATCGACCTGTACGGCATTCAAATTTTCGGTTTTGAAATGCCAATCTTCCACATTATCTCTCAACGTGTAATCGGCCCATACCAAGGCCCGGTAAAACCCGGCTGACACATGGAATTGCAAAGTATCCTGAGGTGCTTCCAGCAATCGGTCTACAGACACAGTCCGATGAGCGACAAGAACCCCCTTGTCAATCCGATCCTCGGGCGATTCCATTTTATACAACTCAGCAACAAGACGCATACTGAGGTGCTCGTTCGGGATATATGCTTCCGATAGATTTGCTTCAAGCTCAATTTCTTCATAATTGCCATTATGATCGTAGATCAACTCTTTATAATACTGCGGAGGAGTTCGATCGACATTCAATTCAAGCAAGACCTCAACATTCTTTTCCATTTCAGGATATTCGTGTATGGTCGTGTCACACGATACCCACCAAATAGAAAGGCTGCATACCAACAATATATATATTCGATGCTTACTCATGAAAGTCACTTTTTCCGGTTTTTACGTGAAAACGTCCATTTGTATGAAAGCGTCACCCCCGCACGAGTAATGCCCCAATAACAATCCGACCCTGATTTGAATTTCTGCCCATTGCTTTCATTATGATAAGCATCATATCGATACTGGGCAAAACCAGCTCCAATCGTAAATTCCAATCCCCAATGTCCACTTTTACACAGCGACATGGCATAGCCATAGCTCAAACCCAATCCCCAAAGAGCATGATTAGGGTCCTGATATCGTGCATAATCATTCAGAGCGATATTAAACCCGGCTACATGGGTATGCAACCCGACGAAATGTCCGGCCATCGCCTCTTCAGGCCACCAGCGGATCTCGGGCTGTACGGCCAGCAGACGAATATTGCGGGTCGAAGAAATGTCATAAGGGGAATACCACACCGGTATATCGAGTGACCAATGTGTCCACGGATTAATTTCCACCCCCAGATTTGCGACCAGCAACATATCGGACAACAGATTGTTTTTAATCGCAATTCTCCATTTCGAACCTTCGGCATTGTTTATTGGCGCAGGAACAAGGTTAGGCGGCAGTAAATCATGAGAGTCCGACAGAACAATCGGAGCCGTCTCCAGCCTGATTTCGGATACGATCGGAAGGATTTTGGGATAGGCAGACACAAGGGCGAGGCGGGCATTCCTTAACGGCGGAAACAATTCTTCAATCAACCGCCGCCATGTTTTTCCGCCATCGAGTTCTTGTATTTTTCGTTTACGGGCGTCATTATCCTGCTCTTCGGATATGATTGTCTGGATACGTTTTCTATTCGGGAAATCCGAACGGTTCTCCAATATTTTTTCCAGCGAACCCCAATCTTCTCCCAGATTATACATGCGAAACATACAGTAATCCAATCCGGTTTCCCGGGAAAGATAGTCGACCAATGCTTTTGCCCTGTACTGTCCCAGTTTTTGGTTCCATTCTGAAGGGCCTTCCGGTGAGGCGCTTCCTTTGACCCATATCTGAACAAGTGCTCTTCTGTGATTTCCGATCGATTCAATAGCCTCCCTGAGTTGCGGCGTTGTCCGAATATCGTATTTATTAACATCGAAAATGACAGATATAGCAAATTGTCCGACAATACCCCCAATGCTATCAGCGTATCCTTGCTGGTCATAAGCAGTATTTCGAGGATGAACGCGGGTATGAACATCTTGTTGGGCATATAATTGAAAAGCCCATAAAAAGATATATAATATGACAATTAACTTTTTCATCCTTATTATTTGCTACACGATTTTTCCGTCGGTTAAAACGGCTCTGTCGATAAATACGAGGTATAAATGGGATATTGGGAAAATAAAATGGCGCAAAGATGCCAATTGATAATTTTAGAGAATGCATCTTGGCAAGTTTATTCACAACTTTGATACTACAAACCGGCCACTTAACCAACGTTTTATTCGTAAAAACTCAGCCATGTATTCTTCTTTAAGAAAAATAAAGCATGGTGATTTCCTATGAAATTTTCAGTTCTCGTCAGTTTGGATAATTTCTCAGAAATAGGACAAACTTTCAGTGTCGTATAAAGTTGCAGGGGAACTCCGGGAGCATTATTTCCCTTTTGTATAATTAAATTCGCAGATTATAAAATTTACGAATTGCAAAAAGATATCCGGAAATTTTTCAAAGGTGATCCTGACAGGAAAATCAGACAAGAATTATTTGGCAGTTATACTCCGTCCAACACAAACAGTCAGTAAATTCTCCTGCTGTTGATGACAGAATTTAACGAAATTCTTATCATATTTTGTCAATGCTTATAGTTTCCCCTCCCTCAATCATATTAAACAAATTAACAACACGACAAACATAAAACACCAAACGTCCAATCCTGTTTATTATGATTTGAGATATTTAAGTCCACTGATATTTCTGCAAATATTCTAAATTATCAGAAAAGGCATGAAGAAAAACAAGATTAAAGGTACAAATAAAATTCCTCAATCTTGACTATTAGCCATTGTTGCAATAACCCCAATAATGGCAATTGCCGAAAAAAGGACAAAAGGAACTTTGTCCCATTTAATCAGCATTTTCTCAAAATTTACTTCTATTCCTGAGATTTCACAATTCTGTAGATTTCCCATATTATTACTTATAGTTAAACATAAAGTTGATCCATTCATATTAACCTCACGCATAACTACAAAAAGAAAGCATGAGATGTATATCGCTCACGCTTCGAAGGTACTACCACATACCTGCACACATAAGACCTATACAACCCATGCAATAGCATAGGCGTTCTGTACTGATTGTCTTGTGTGCTCTTGATTGTGGTAGTTTCTCGAAGCAACGACAATAGCAAAACGCTATAAAATCCAAAAATTAATCGACATAGCTTTATCTACATCGTCTGCGAATTTATGTAAAAAGTTTGAAGTTTCAAAGTTTAAAAGACTAATCTTCATCCATATTAAAAAATCCGATTATCGTGCCTATGCCTTTATTGGAATCATTATCAGATTCTATATCTCTAATTTGTAATAATTT
The DNA here is from genome assembly GCA_949297285.1 of uncultured Bacteroidales bacterium. Taxonomy (GTDB): domain Bacteria; phylum Bacteroidota; class Bacteroidia; order Bacteroidales; family Coprobacteraceae; genus Coprobacter. Next base: position 1,951 of record CASFRL010000036.1, on the reverse strand, counting down.
GAATTTACTGCTGAACATAAGGATTCGTTTTTAATCAGATACTTAATACAGCAGCTTTTTTACACAAAGTGCAAATAAAATGGAGACAGGTTTAGATTAATGTAAATTGATTATAACACCTTTATTCCCCTTCCATCTGTTTACGGTAACGGTTGGGAGTAAGTCCGTTATGGCTCTGTACAAAAGCGCGGTGGAAGACCGAAGGAGACGAAAAGCCACAAAGTTCACCCACTTGTCCCACGGGAATATCCTTGCGGTTGACAAGCATCCATTCCGCTTCACGTATACGGTAATCACGCACTACGTTGCTGAAACTGTCCCCGAAACCTTCGTTGAAGATACGAGAAAGATAAGTCCGATTCAAGGGCAGGATATCCGATACATCCATGAGCTTAAAATTCGGGTTCAGATAGGGCTTTTTCTTTATCATCCACCCGACTATCTCGTCACGGTAAGCGGGTATTTTTTTGAGAAATGCGCTCTCATCCCCTTCCGATGAATAAATATTATCGACGGACAATTGTTTTTCTATCAATTCGGCCTTATGGCATGCTTCCGCTTCGTCCAGTGTATAACTGAAAAAATTCTCCGTGTATGGATTATTGTGAAAAAGTCCTTTATATAAGATATAACAGAAGAAGCATTGTACCGTGAGGTTATGTACAATAAAACAGTATGTGTTTCCATCGAAAAGCAACCAAAAATAGACAGCACCAATCAACGCCACGCCGATGCCGTATTGACGTAGCCATGCAATGTCTATATCCTTGTCATCGGAATAATTGTTACGACACCATTGCTGATAGAATTCCTTATAACGCCAGGTCAACCGAAACAGGAATACGAGATACGCGATAATGGAAAGGGACATCAAAAGGCGATACCAGACGTTAAACTCTCCGATATGTTCCCTAAATTGATCTATATCTTGTAGTTCCAAAGGTTTCTGACCGAGTAGAGACAAGACAATATAATAAAACAGTGTTACCAATACATAAGGGAGCAGCAGCATACCTGCCCGTTTTAGGTTAAGCCATCCCGGACGCACAATTTCCAGAGGATAGAGCAACAAGATAATCAGGAATAAGTTGCCACTGATCAATACAAACGTGTCCGCCACGCTGGTTCTGGTGAAATTCCAACCCGGATTTTCCAAAAGTATTCCCCAAACACGTGTCGCATAAAGAAACCCCCATACCGACATGATACCCGCCAGCATGCGCCGGGAACGGTTGTTCCGTCCACGCAAAAAGAGAAGGGACGCACCTCCTATGCAGATGACGGCTGCCATTGTGTGCAATATCGGTAATATGTTGGCATAATCAGACATGATATAATAATATATGAGCCTATTAATGAGGGTTTAAAATTAAAAAATATTTATTATTGCCCGCTAAAAATGGACATGATTAAAATATCTTATGTATATCTTGTAAAACAATAAGATGTTATGTATCCAATATATTTTGATGCTCACAGCATTCTCCGAAATCCTCTAAAACTTTTCAATTCTGAGATGCTGATTATTCCTCGCTCCAACGGTTACGATAAAGCAAAAAATCCGTTCTGCCGGGACTGTCTGTCAGATTATTGGTCAAGAAAACAGACATCCCTCGTAACTTCCAACCAAATCGACGATGATGAATTTTTCGCAGTTCATCGGGATAATCCTTAGCGCTTTTATACCCCGAATACCCGACGACATCAAAAATCACACCTTCGGGAAATCGACTCTCCCACTTCTCCGTCTTGAGCCGCACGTTGATTTTGGCTCACAACGGATTTATTACTTAACGTAAGTTCAATGAAATCACATTAACTATTTCTCGATTCTATGTAAAAATAAAATTCCTTTAAATTCCCCTGTAAGAAAAAAGATATCTCTTATACTGTTTACATACGATCCGGGACATCTATTCCCAACAATCTCATGCCGGTTTTTATTATCTTG
>CASFRL010000035.1 GCA_949297285.1 uncultured Bacteroidales bacterium | reverse complement strand
TCCGGCATACATAGTTTGTAGTGTTTCCATAATGGTCAGTTTAGATTTTTAATAGACTCTTTCTCCGAAAATACGGCTTCCGATACGTACCAACGTACTTCCAGCCTCGATTGCCAACGGATAGTCATCGGACATTCCCATTGAAATTTCACGGAACGACTCGTCTTCTGAGAAATAGTCTTTCTTTATTTCATTAAAAAATTTATGTAATGATAAAAATTCCGATTTTATTTGTTCTCTGTCATCGGTAAGCGTTGCCATTCCCATAACACCGCACAATTGCACCGAATGAAGATCTTTCCAGGCTCCCGAACGAAGGTACTCGCGACACTCTTCGAAAGAAAAGCCGAATTTACTCTCTTCCCGGGCAATGTGTATCTGCAACAGGCATGATATCTTACGGTCGATATGCTCTGCCGCCTTATTTATTTCTTGCAGCAGTTTAGGCGTGTCGATACTGTGTATCATCGAAACGAACGGAACGATCTGTTTCACTTTGTTCGTCTGCAAATGACCGATAAAGTGCCATTCTATATCGTCCGGCAAAACCGGTTTCTTAAGCAACAATTCCTGCACTCTACTCTCTCCAAAAATACGTTGCCCGGCATCATAAGCCTCGCGTATCATCTCTGCCGGATGAAATTTGGAAACAGCGACCAAACGCACATGCGATGGGAGAGTCGCCCTGATCTGCGCTATATTTTTTGCAACGTCATTCATGCTTGTGTTTCTGTAACAGGAGGAAGATCTTCATCCTCGGCAACATACGGATATATATCCATAATAGGAGTTTCATTAATCGCTGCGATTTCGTAATCGGCCATAGTACCTTTCATTCCTTCCAAGAGATTTTCCAAAGCCTTCTGGAAGTCCGACGCCTGCACGAGCATATAGCTTGCCGTGCGTTTTTCGGCTCCGCTCTTTTCGTCGAGCGTAATAAAATTAACTTTGCATTTAAACCATTTATCGCCTGTTTCATCGAAAAACAATTCACTGATATTGGCTCTTTTGATATTGGCAATCGAAAAATCGCCGGAGATAAAAGGGGTTATTTCTTTTATAATGCGGGCTTCGGCTTCGGTAAAAGAAAGCGCATCGACCATATAAGGCTCGGAAACTTTCTTTTGCATGCCGTTTTCCATCATTTTGTCATATTTTACTTTACATTCAAACCATGTAGCCATTTTTCATTCTTATTCGTTAACTATTCTGCATTTTTCGAGAGAATCTTTTTAATGAATCTCCCCGATATCATAAAGGCAAAGATACTATTTTTAGTTGAATTTGCAGGCAGATAGTAAAATTAAAGCATCATGTTAGATTTTTTAATACAAAAATTTTTCTCCCTATAAAATTAAGTTTGTCTGACTTTAATGCCAGAAAAATATATTTATGGATATAAAAGGAATAAGCAACAAATTTATTATAAAATAAATATTGTCGCTTATCCTTTACCTATTTCTAATAACGGGACTTTACAGGGTTCCGCTTTAGGGAAAAATTATCGAAAAACTTATGTGATACTAAAAACAAACGCTTCGTTTCCGCACTTGATCAGTACTCTATTTTGTCCGCTTTTATCTCCCACATTTCGAAAGCTTTTATCGCTTCGTTTCGCAACAGCGTATCAGAAGGGAGTTTGCGGTCTGCCGGTTTCAGTTCGAGCTCATCATAAATAAACGAATCGTCGAAACCTATATTCTTGGCGTCGGTTTTGGTATTGGCATAGTACATCTTATCGAGGCGAGCCCAATAAATTGCACCCAGACACATGGGACACGGTTCGCACGAAGTATATATTTCACAACCGCTCAAATTGAATCGTCCCAATTTTTTTGCAGCCTCACGTATTGCACTCACTTCGGCATGAGCGGTAGGATCGTTGGAAGCCGTCACACGATTCACACCTCTTGCGATGATCTCTCCGTCCTTTACGATCACTGCCCCGAACGGGCCGCCTCCATTTTTTACATTTTCGATCGAAAGAGCTATTGCTTCACGCATAAAATCGTCTTTTGTTGCCATATTCTGATTTTTACTATTTTGTTTACAACTCGATAAAAAAAGCCCGCAGATCACAATCAGTGAACAAAGGGCTCTTACAAATATAACATTTCTATTCATCGACATATATCTTTTAACGTTATTTAAAACTGGTTATTCCCTACTTCCGAGCAACTCGTTTATATGCTCGATATAATCGAGTATCTCTGTTCTTCCCTGCTTTTTCTCCGAAGAGGTATAAAATATTGGAGGGAGTTCTTCCCAATCTTCGAGCAGACGTTTTTTATAGTCTTCTACATTTTGCTTAAAACGCACAGGACCCAACTTATCGGCTTTTGTAAAGACGATGCAAAAGGGTATTCCGTTTTCACCGAGCCATTCCAGAAACTCAATATCTATTTTCTGCGGTTCATGCCGGCAATCGATCAACACAAACAGACAGGTCATTTCGCAACGGTTCAGAATATAACTCTCTATAATAGCTCGTATCTTCTCCCGTCCCTCTTTTCCCCGTTGTGCATATCCATAACCGGGAAGATCGACCAAATACCACTCATTATTAATTAAAAAATGGTTGATTAGTTGTGTCTTTCCGGGCATCGAAGAGGTCATCGCCAACCCTTTCCTATTGGCAAGCATATTGATCAACGAAGACTTTCCCACGTTAGAACGTCCGATAAAAGCATATTCCGGCAAATTTCCCGGAGGGCACTTCGACACATCGGTATTACTCATTATAAAACGAGCATCTCTTATTTCCATATCTAAAAATATATTAATCGATATCATCAATTCCTGACAAAGATACGAAAAGACGAGTTCTGAGGCAAACGAAAACACAGTTTTCAAGTTCCGACTCCGTCGAACGGTGTCCTGTATTCTATAAATATGCGGAATTATCAATATATAAACTTGTCCGTCTATAAAAAAAAGAGTATTTTTGAACTCCTAAACCTGTTTTTTTTATGGAAAACAACAATTCTATAAATGACATATCGATAGAAGCTACATTGCAAGATTTGCGATATCTGCAATTATTGTCAAAACAATTTCCGACCATATCGGATGCTTGTACCGAAATCATCAATCTCGAAGCAATTTTAAATCTGCCTAAAGGTACCGAACATTTCTTGACCGACATACATGGAGAATACGAGGCATTTCTGCACGTACTGAAAAATGCCTCGGGAACCGTACGCCGGAAAGTCGACGAGATTTTCGGACAAACGCTCCGGGAAAGCGAAAAGAAAGAGTTGTGTACGCTGATTTATTATCCCGAACACAAATTACAATTGGTAAAATCTCATGAACCGGACATGGAAGACTGGTATCGAATCACGCTGCACCAGCTCATTCGGGTATGCCAGAACGTATCTTCAAAATACACCCGTTCAAAGGTACGCAAAGCCCTGCCGGCAGAGTTTTCTTATATTTTACAGGAACTGTTGCATGAATCGCAGATAGACCCCAACAAACAGGCTTATGTAAACGGCATCATCTCTTCTATCATATCCACAGGACGTGCCGATTATTTCATTATAGCCATGTGCAACCTCATACAGCGACTCACAATAGACACCTTGCACATTGTAGGCGACATATATGACCGTGGCCCGGGTGCCCACATCATTATGGACACGTTGTGCAACTACCATAACTTCGACATACAATGGGGCAACCATGACATCTTATGGATGGGGGCTGCCTCGGGGAATATGAGCTGTATCGCCAATGTCATACGGATGGCCATGCGTTACGGCAACCTATCGACAATCGAAGACGGATATGGGATCAACCTGCTCCCGTTGGCAACATTTGCCATAGAACGATACAAAGATGACCCTTGCGTTTTGTTCATGCCTAAAATGGGAACGGACAATGTCCATAGCGAAAAGACCCAGAAGCTCATTGCCCAAATGCATAAAGCGATCACGATTATCCAATTTAAACTGGAAGCCCAACTTATCAAAGCGCATCCCGAATTTAACATGGAGAACCGTTTATTGCTCGACAAGATCGATTACGAGCGTGGGAAATTGATTTTAAACGGGAAAGAATATGAGCTGACAGATACCCTGTTCCCGACCATCGATCCACAAGACCCCTACAAACTTACGGACGAAGAACAAGAGTTGATGCGACGGTTGCACTATTCGTTCGTCAACAGTGAAAAACTGCGCAAACACATGCGCTGCCTGTTCTCTTACGGGAGCATTTATCTGGTTCGAAACTCCAATTTGCTATACCACGCATCCATACCCTTGAATGCCGACGGCTCTTTAAAAGAAGTAACCATACGCGGCAAACGATATAAAGGGAAATCTTTACTCGACCGCATTGACCAGCTGATACGAATCGCGTATTTCGATGAAGAAGGTTCTGAAGAGAAAAAATTTGCCCGAGATTATATGTGGTATCTCTGGTGCGGCGAAGATGCTCCCCCTTTCGACAAAGACAAAATGGCCACATTCGAGCGCTATTTTACTAAAGACAAAGAGCTTTGGAAAGAGAACAAAGGTCATTATTACACATTACGCAATGAAGAGAGTGTCTGCAACATGATCTTAAAAGAGTTTGGTATCGACAATATCCACTCGCACATTATCAACGGACATGTCCCGGTAAAGACGATCAAAGGGGAAAAACCGGTAAAAGCAGGCGGCAAATTATTAGTCATCGACGGAGGCTTTTCAAAAGCATACCAACCCGAGACCGGAATTGCCGGATATACATTGATTTTCCACTCCCGAGGATTGCAGCTGACGCAGCATGAACCGTTCCAATCGACACAAAAAGCGATAGAGGAAGGTATCGATATTATTTCGACAAGTTTTATTCTCGAGCTCAGTTCACAACGGATGATGGTGCGCGACACCGACATAGGCAAAGAGCTTGAATCCCAGATAAAAGATTTGAAAAAATTACTGATCGCCTACCGCAACGGTTTTATCAAAGAAAAATCTTAATTTCGGGGAATAACAGATTTTCTAATTAATCGGTTTTTCGGACGCAATGCAACCTTTAGCATTGTCTCCGAGAAACTTTGATAAATGTAAAAAAAACGACACACTGATGAATCAACCATACTCCTCCGCATTGCTGGAAAATGCGGTAAACGAGTTTGCCAAATTACCGGGCATCGGACGCAAAACAGCTTTACGATTAGTTCTGCATCTGCTCAGACAAGAAGAGCCTTTTGTCGAAAATTTCGGGAATTCCATCATAAAACTCCGCAAAGAGATTAAATATTGTCATATATGCCACAACATTTCCGATTCGGAAACCTGCACATTGTGTTCAGATCCCAACCGAGATGACTCGATTGTCTGTGTAGTTGAGAATATCAAAGAGGTCATGGTGATCGAAAACACCCGCCAATTTAAAGGACGCTATCACGTACTGGGTGGAGTAATTTCTCCGATGGACGGTATCGGCCCTTCGGATTTGGAAATCGAAAGTCTGGTAAAACGTGTTTCCGAGGGAGGAATAGAAGAAATCATCCTTGCCCTCAGCGCTACGATGGAGGGTGACACGACCAATTTTTACATTTTCAGAAAACTGGCGCCTTACAATGTAAAGATTTCGATTCTGGCCCGAGGGGTATCGGTCGGTGACGAGTTGGAATATACCGATGAAATTACGCTTGGCAGGTCTATCATCAACCGGATGCCTTTCAATGAGACATTCAAACCCTAAAAAAAAGACACATTAGAATATACGAAACCCCGTATACTTACCGTTTATATATATTAATTCGTTAAATTATTGTCCATGAAATTAACGTTTTTAGTACCTCCTGTGCTGGATCACAATAAACCGGCCGAACGAACAGCAGGTTGTACCCGTATAGTATATGCTGCACCCAATATTTATGAATTAACAGTCGTTGCCGTCCTGGAACAGGAAGGCTATACCCCGGCATACAAAGATTTTGTTTATTATCGAACTTCACAAAAAAAATTCGAAAAGTTCCTTAAAGAAGACGATAGCGACATCTATTATATATGGACGGTAAATTTGTCGATAAAGAATGACTTGATCGCCCTGTCGTTAATTCGGAAATATCATCCGGATGCATTTGTCGTATTTATGGGCCCGGGACCGACCTATTTTACCGACCGTTTCTTTACGGACGAAAAAATCGTCATCGTTCGGGGCGAACCGGAAATGATCGTAAAAGAATGGACCAATGCCCTGCGTGACGGGACAGACTGGAAACAGACTGAAGGTATTTCATACATGGAAAACGGGGAAATTATTCATAACAAATTCCACCCGTTATTGAAAGACCTGGACTCTCTTCCGTTCCCGGCACGTCACCATATTGCGGGCAGAGAATATCACAACCCCAAACTGAAATTGTCACCATATACAACGACCATTACCTCACGCAACTGTCCATACCAATGTATCTATTGCGTTCCGAGTTCTCTGACTTTTGCCCGGGAAATCGAGAATCGTCGGGAATTCCAGAAGAAACCGATCATCACGTTCCGATCGATCGACAATATCGAAAAAGAGATGAAACTCTTACACGAACAAGGCTACATCGCTATCGGATTTATGGATGACAATTTTATCTGGAACGAGGAACGGACTTTGGCCATTTGCAACATCATGCGGAAATACGGGTTCTCGTGGGGATGCCAAGCCCGAGTAGATGCTATCACCGATACCATTGCTCGTGCACTGGGTATGTCGGGATGCCAGTATGTCGATCTTGGTGTAGAATCATTCAATGAAGATATTCTCAAATTCATAAAAAAAGGTATCACGCAAAAACAAATATACGATGCTATCGGGTATTTGAAAAAATATAATGTTCCCGTAAAACTGAACATATTGATCGGGACAAGCCCGTTAGAGAATAGAGAAACCCTCAAAGACACTTTACGACGGGCAAAAAAACTGAAAGTAGATCAGATCATGTTCAATATCGTATCGCCGTTTCCCGGTACAGAGTTTTATACCATGGCAAAAGAAAACGGATGGATCGAAGGTGGAGAGTACATTCCCACCGACGTACAGCGCGAATCGATATTGAGCTATCCTCATCTCTCGTCGCATGAAATGGAAAAGATATTATTCCGAAGTAATCTGAAATATTTCTTTTCATTCTATTTTATTTCGTCACAACTTAAACGCTTTACATCATTCAAAGAATTTTCGTACGCGTTAAAGGCATTAAAAATAAAATTATTCGGATAACAGTCCTATGCGTTTGTCGATCATCCTCATATCGTGGAATTCTCTGAGTTACCTTAAAGAGTGCCTGTCATCCCTGAAAGAGATAGGCTCACGAAGCGATATAGAAATTATCTGGGTCGACAACGGATCGACTGACGGAGCGTCAAAATATGTCTCCGAAAACTATCCCCGAATACGAATAATTGTTCTTCCCTGCAACAAAGGGGTTGCGTATGCTCGTAACCGGGGGATAGAAAAGGCTTCCGGAGAGTATATATTGCTTTTAGATGACGATACTATCGCCAATGAAGATGCCATATACGGCATGATGGGTTACATGGATTTGCATCCGGAAACCGGGATTTGCGGATGCAAGCTCACAAATGATCGAGGCGAGATTCAAAAGAACGATAAAGAGTATCCCGGTATCGGAATAAAACTAAAAAACGTTTTTTACTCTTTCTTCCGAAAAAAAGACAAAACGGTGATTCGCATTGCAGAGTACGAGCCGGAATATCTGATCGGAGCCTGCCAAATGATCCGTCGCAAAGCAATCGATACGGCAGGACTTTTAGATGAACGTATTTTTTACGGACCGGAAGATGCCGATTTCTGCTTACGGGTACGAAACAAAGGTTTCAA
>CASFRL010000034.1 GCA_949297285.1 uncultured Bacteroidales bacterium | reverse complement strand
CCTATCGGTACGGGATGTTTTAAAGGCAAATCGAATCATTTATTATTTTGAAAAGAATCCGAAAAGCAATCCAATTCAAGTAACGCTGCCGGTCTTATTCAATTATTTTTCCAATCTTTTGATTTGTTATTATACGAAAGACCGGTCGGAAGCCGGAATCATGGCAGCACTGGGTTTGCGCGCTTCTTTCCAAGTCCGAGACTATTTGACGGGGATGCGCAATTATTCCGCCATGAAAGTATTCAACATCATCCACGAAATCCGCATGGCCGACGCCTATTCAAAGGGCCTCGATGTCGTGGCATCCGACGACGGCGAAATCTTAAAAGAATTACTCTACAAAATCCTGCACGGCTAAAAAAATCCGGACATAAAGCCATGGAGGGCTGTCTCCCGAAAACTCGCACAGAAGCGGGAATAGGGAAACAGCCCTCTTTCTTTTTATACACAATGACTTAAGCAAATCTAAAGTCCGGGAGAATCGAAAATTTGAGGGCAGACGGGCCGTTGTTCACAAAAATCCCCAAAAATCCGAGTTTCGATACATCCATAGGAGAAGCGGTAAGTTTCCAAAAATATATTGGTGTCAAGATGTCATAGTGCCCCTCCGAAATTTTATCAGCTGTATTGATTTGTAAACAAAAGAGCGGATATACAAAAGTAACAGCTACATAATAGGTGATAAGGAGCGGGGAGGAGAGGAAGATTGTTATCATGCAGTATTCGAATGTTTACATATATCTGGTGTGAAACAAAAGTATATTATATACAAATATTGCAGGATAAAGATGTATATTTTATATGGATATATCCAAACAATTCAATGAATTATGCCTAAATAAGAAGTTCGGACTTTAAGTAGGCTTGGAAGAAACGCTACATTCTGTTTACTATTGGTATAATTTCTATTATAGAGCTATATAATAGGATTTTGTAACCCAAAATGATGTTTTGCCTTGTTAAAGTCGTTTCTAACCTCGAAAATGCGGTGTTTACAGATGTATTGCATACAAAAGTATCTCAACTTTGTTATTTTTGTTTGGAACTATTTATAACTATATATTGTATAATTGAAAACTTCGGTTTATCTTTGTAACAATTTCGGGAAAAGCAAAGATTTTAGCTCGAAACGGACATAATGTCAGACTTATACACCATGTAAACTCTTATATCGGATGAAGGAACGAATTATACAGCTCATGGAGCACGAACACTTGAAGCAAGCCCAATTTGCGGAGGCCATCGGCATCCAGCGTGCCGCAATGTCCCATATTATATCGGGACGTAATAATGCCAGTTTAGATGTATTGACAAAAATCTTGACCCGCTATCCCGAGGTCTCTCCCGATTGGCTGCTTTTTGGGCAGGGCGCTATGTTTCGCGAGGCTCAACCCCAGAATGCGGACAATATTTCGGGCGAATCTTCACTTTTTTCCGAAAATCGGCAGGATTCGGGGCTTGGAATGGTGCAAAATGCGGATAAACCCATAGAAAAAGAGACAGTTATTACCATAGAGAAGCCAGCAAAGGCGATTTCGAAAATCATGGTCTTCTATTCTGATAGTACCTTTGATACGTTTGTGTTGGAAAAGAAATGAGGCTTACCGCTCAATATTTCTTGAAATAACGTACCTTTGCAAGCATTGGATACGATACAATCTCTTATACATTCATATATGAAGAAATATTTGTTGGACATGAAGGTAACGGCAAACGAACGCCTTCATCAGAATTATTGTCTTTTAAAATTGACTGTCGAGCAGCCGCTTCCGGAGATGTTCCCGGGGCAGTTCGTTGAAGTCCGGGTGGATAACTCGCCTTCGACGTT
>CASFRL010000033.1 GCA_949297285.1 uncultured Bacteroidales bacterium | reverse complement strand
TCTTGCAACATTCGGGTAAAACTTTGTCCGTAGAAGATATTGTCGCCAAGTACCAGACAGACCGAATCATTACCGATAAATTTTTCTCCGATAATGAATGCTTGGGCTAATCCATCAGGACTGGGTTGCTCGGCATATTCGAAATGTACTCCATAATCAGATCCATCACCCAACAGACGTTTGAATCCGGGGAGATCGGTCGGTGTAGAAATGATAAGGATATCCCGGATATTTGCCAACATCAGTACCGATATAGGATAATAGATCATCGGTTTATCATAAATCGGGAGAAGTTGCTTGCTGACGCCTTTGGTAATCGGGTATAATCTGGTACCCGATCCTCCGGCCAATACGATACCTTTCATTTTTTATGTGTTTGTTATATTAATATTTACTTTTTTGAGTAGCCGTTACCATAACCATAATGGTAGCCATATCTATAGCCGTAACGGTATCCGTAATGTCCGTATGCATCGGATGTCCCGTTTAAAATAACAGACATATTCTTATACTTCTGATCGACATAGAAATTTTCTATCTCAGGAAGCATGTTGCGTTCTAACAATCCTGCTCGAACGACGAACAGCATCATATCTGAAAATTTATTGATAATAGAGGCATCGGCTACAATCTCAACCGGAGGACAATCGAGAAATATACAGTCATATTCTGATTTCAGCGTATTCAGCATCTGCTCTAAACGTTGATCGAATAACAATTCCGTTGGATTCGGGGGAATTGTACCTACCGGTATTATATCTAATTGCGGATATAGTTTACCTCTGACAACAATTTCTGAGAAGTTTTCTATTTGTCCGCTCAAATAATTGGAAATACCCACCCGGGGTGAAGCTATCAATGAACTTAAGGAGGCTCTTCTCAAGTCGAGGTCTATAACCAAAACCTTTTTCCCTTTGATAGCCAAACTTTTTGCCAGATTTATGGTAATAAATGTTTTACCACTACCCGGATTTGCCGATGAAGTCATGATGACACGTGCAGCTTTTTCTTTTCCCAACATAAATTCGAGATTGGTACGCACCACCCGAAAAGCCTCATTGATAAGATCTTGACTTTTTTCTTTGACGACTATTTGATCAAAAGTTTTTAAAGATTCCTTTTTATGGAATAGAGGGAATTTCCTTTCTTGACGACTGACTAACGGAATTTCACCGACAAAAGGTATCGACATATTCTCCAAGTCTTTACGCCCACGTACTTTTGTGTTTGTAGTTTCTATGATAAATAATATAATGGCCGGTATCAATAGCCCAATAGCAAAAGCGACCAACAGAATATTCTTTTTCAACGGAGCTGTAGGCAACATACTACCGCCTGCGGATGTAATGACGCGGGTATTATATGCCGTAAATGCTTGAGAAAGTTCGTTCTCTTCTCGCTTTTGGAGCAGATAAAGATAAAGAGACTCTTTTACTTTTTGTTGCCGCTCGACAGATAGTAAATATTTGGCTTGTGACGGATTTTCGGCAATGCGGGCTGTCGTCTGTTGACCGCTGTTTTCCAAATTTTTTATTTGTGCATTTAACGTAACCACTAAGTTGTCGATAGACGAGAGTATGGCTTTGCGAATGGAAGTTAAAGCGTGATCGAGATCAAGCACCAAAGGATTTTGCTCACTACTGTTTGCAACTAAACTATTCCGTTGAAGTAGTTTATTGTTGTATTCTGTAATCTGATTTTCGAGATTAGAACTCTCTATGCCCGTATTGGCCGGTAAAAGCTGATATTCGTTTGTCTCACTTTCTAAATAGTTGCGTATATAGCGGGCCATATAAAGTTGATTGTTCAGTGCCAATAACTGTGCATCGGTTTCGCTGACTTGCGTCATATACATGTTAGAAGCAGCTTGTACGTCCGGTAGAAGATGCTCGCTTTTATACGAAGATATGTCTTCATCAACATTGCCCAACTCTTTTTCGATAACGGCTAACCGTTCATTGATAAATAATGAGGTGCTGACGGCAATTTGGTTTTTGTCTTTTACCCAATTTTCATTATATACGGCGATTAACGTATTCAAAATATCTTCGGCACGTTGTACCGAAACATCTTTGAACGATAAATCTACGACTGTGGATTTCTCATCATTCAATGCAACGGAAAGATTGGGCATATAACGGAGTGTTGCATCATGTATGGGTGAAAAAGAGACGTAAATCGGCCGGGTAAACTGTGCTGTATAGTAAGAGGTCGGGGATACTGTTATATCTCCAATAGGAGAAACAATCGTTTCCCGTAATTTTCCTTTTATCAATTTGTCAGACACGCTCTCTCCATTTCTGAAAAAATCGGATAACTCGACAAGACTGTCTGCCAAAATTTTTACCGTTAAAGCCAACGATTCATCATTCGAAGAGTTTATCGATACATTTATTGGTAATGAACGTCCGTATAATACTTCGCGATAAAAGCTCCCGTCGACGTGGTAATCTATATTCAGATGCAATCGTTTTACGACATCGGTCATAAGTGAAGGCGATCGTAAAGAAATAATTTCGTTATTAACATTCGTATTCGCTTGAATCAGCCCTAAGTCGGCGAATGAACCGACATCGGAAGATAGCGACTTACCATTCGAGTCTTCCTTGATAAGAATAGATGCCGAACGGGTATATACCGGTGGCGTTACTTTAATATACAAAATGGCAATCCCTAATGTTATCAGTAAAGAAAAGGCAAACCAATACCAATTTGACATACAAAGGGAAAGTAAATCTTGTATTCGCATAAAATCCTCAGATTGCTTCGGTTTCGAACCGTTTTGAATTGCAGCCATATATTTAAATCTGAATCGTTATTTTATTTAACAATAAGTACAGTGATCGTAGTAAGTAGAGATGCTAATGACATCCAGAAAGATGTTGAGCGGACATTGTTGCCGTTTATCGTCGATTGACGTGCCCGGACAGAATTGGGCTCGACATATATTACATCGTTTTGTTGCAAATAATATGCCGGTGAAGAATATACCTGTTCTGCCGAACATAAATCGAGTTGGTAAGAAATTTCTTTATTTCCGTCTTTTCGCAGAACATAAACCGGACTTCGTTTTCCGTAAATTGTGAGATCTCCGGCCATACTGATAGCATCGATAATTGTTATTTTATCTCGATCTATATTTATACGTCCCGGTTTGTTAACTTCACCCAATACAAACACGCTGAGATTCACATATTCAACAGTGACAACCGGGTCCTTTATCAAATTCTCTTTGATAAGCCGATTTTTAATGTATTCGGCCAATTCAGAACGGGTCATCTCTCCTACCTGAATTTTCCCCAATACAGGGAAATCTATATACCCTTGGGAATCGACGGTATAAGCAGACATTTCTTGACTCATACTTTGGGAATTGGACGCTAATCCGGCCCGAAAAGAGGCAATTGGCAAGTTGAATAAACTTGCTAATTGAGGGTCTTTACTGCTGACAACGATTGTCAGTTTATCTTCCGGACGGAATTTTATTTGGGCCGAGGATAGTAATTGCTCTGCTGTTCCCGGTTTGAGATCTTGAAAATATACGATCTTTTTAGAAGAATCGCATGAGGCAAAGAGAGCAAGAAAAAATACCATTCTTGCAATATGTCTGATTTGCATAAATCTCATTACTTTGTTCATATTCTATTAATTCTTGTTATTTTATTTTTTCTATCAATGAAGGATGCACAAATGCTGTTGCTACTGCCATAATTCCTTGTATAGAAACAACGACTCTCCTATCACCTTTGATCCGTACAAATACGCCTTCTACTCCGGAAAATATTCCTCCGGTAATACGAACCCGATCTCCTTTTTTCAGAACTACCGAAACCGGGTCGAGGTATATAAGTTGATCATCATATGTACCTGAAACCGCAATGAAATCTTGCATTTGTTTATCTGGAATAATGATAGGGCAACAACGAGCTTTGTCCATAATATATCGAATAGGCAAACGGCTTTCCAATTCTGCCTTGAAACTATCTATACATTTTTTTGTCGAACGGACAAAAACTAAATTGTGTATAATGGGTACTAATTTTCGTGATTTTTTAGCTCCTATATCCGTGCTTTCATAATGCATCGGTACAAAATTTTCAATATCATGACGATCGAGATATTCTTTAAGTATCATCTCTCGACTATATGTAACGCGTAATGCATACCATGTTACAGTATCTTGTTCTTTCAATTTTATATTTGTTTTTTGCTCCAATTTTTTTATTGTAAATAATCTCTGGTATAATAAGGGATTATTAAGGATATTCTCATATCCGAAAGATGATCGCGATTCGCATCGAAATTTTTCTTGATAATATTTTAGATGTGTAATTTATTTTATACCAGAGATTATTTTTCTAAATTTAAATAATAAATAAAAATAACTACAACGACATTTATTCTAAACACAATAAAGCATTCCTTAGGGACACCAAAAATTTATAAATTTTTGATTATCAAATGTTTGGCTGTATAATATAAAAATATCTTCAGCTCTAAATCCTGTTTCTATCACAGAAGTAGGACTTAAACGGGTTCAAATTTAGATAAATAAACTTATTTTCCCAATAAATAGTAAATATTTTTTATGGCAAAAATTATTTCTATTGATAAATCAAATATTTCTATATGTCAAAAATTTGAATTTTTAATATAATGCGGATTATTTTTTATAGGATCAAGGATGAATTTTTAAATTCATGGATGTCTTTATTACATTGAAAATCAGCACGATAAAAAGATAACTCAATAATCATTTTTAAATATTTATCTATCAACAATATATGGTTTCAATATGCTATAAAAAAAAAGATTTAGGTAAATTAGAAACGCATATAATATACTATTAATCAATATTATAAGTTTTAAATTACACTTAAGTCCTACTTCTGTGATAGAAATAGATATGCCAGACAATTTCTATATTTCGTGTATTTCTTTTTCTCTACACTCATCTTCTATATGATACAATGAGTTGATAATGAACTTATTGGCTTCGTCTATGATAGAATTGTCTAAAGAGGCTAAATATATTTGTGTAGTTTTTTCTGATGTATGCCCCATTCCGGCACTTATAACGGAAAGAGGAATATTTTTGTTTCGTGCAGCTGTCGCCCATGTATGACGAGCCGTATACGATGTTAGTGGAGATGATAACCCCAACAATATGGAAATCTTTTTGAGTTGTTTATTATAATAGCTCAAAGAGTTTTGATACTGCTTGTAGGCGATATTTTCATCCGAAGAGGTAATAATCGGAAATATGTAATCGTTTTTTGTATGATATCGATTCATGATTTTTTCCATGCACGATTCTATACGGATATTAATAATTTGTCCTGTTTTGTGGCGAATATAGCGTATAGAGCCATTTTTTATACAGTTTTTTTTCAAATATGCGATATCGACAAAAGCCATCCCTCGTGTATAAAAACTAAATATAAATATATCCCGTGCATAACTTAATGTTTTGTATTCTGATAGATTAAGATTCTTTAATTGAATAATAGTTTCTTCATTTACAGCTCTCTTACGGGTGCGATCAATTCCGGTATATACTTTTCCGAACAAATGTTCTGAATCGAAAAACAGTTCTTCAGCGGCTTTATTATAAACAGAACGCAATATGCGCATATAAAAAGATATTGAATTTCTGGTAATTCCTCTTTTTTTTAACCAAGAGTCGTATTCGAGAATAAGCGTTTCTGTCATCGAATAAATGGATATATCTCGATTATTTAAAAATGTAGCAAAACTATTTCTTGCACATCGATAATTTCGGGCTGTACCCCAAGCACTGCTTTTTATTAGATCATGTATTTGATCATCTATAAAAGCGAGAAAATATTGCTTCTTTATGCACGTTTGGAATGTTTCTGCAATATTTTTTATCGAAGTGTCTGGTGGTAATTTCCCGATGATATTTTGCAAAACATTTATGTCGTTTTTTATTCGAGCATCTATATCTTTTACATCCGGACTATGTTGCTTTTCATGAAAAACAACTGATTGTTCTTTTTCGTTCCATTCATCCGGAAACAATTTATACTCTGTAACAAGTCTCACAGACTTTCCCCCTTTGCGCAATAAATAAAATACTGTCCCGGGCTTTTGAGGAGCAGTTGAATGTCGTAATTTAACTTTTATAAAAACCATAATTCTATACTATAATTAAATATTATACCAAAAATATATAACTCTATGGCAATAAAGAATTATGGAAAAGTCATTTTAACGTTTAGACAAATAATTATAAATAAAATTTTCGATATAGTTCATTTTTGCAAAATCAATAAAGCGGTCGTTATGATAAGAATACCCGAGACTGAATAAACATCCGGATATTCTCCCGGAACAAGTATCCAACTTAAAATAACACCTGCAACCGGAACAACAAATTTCCACATATTCAATTCTGAGACTTTTACTTCTGGCTTTTTTAATAAAGAATACCAAATAGAAAATCCTGCGGCAGGTATTAATGATAACCACAACCATGCGATATAGAATTCTGTTTCGTATGGTTTTATATACCAATCTTCGGTAAAAAATGATACAATGTACAAGATTAATCCACCAGAGAAATTGGCAAAAGAGGTGAGCATAATCGGAGAAACTCTATTCCTGTTTTTGGCAACTATAATATTTGTAGTAGCTCCTACGATATTACTAATAATCAATAATACGATTCCATAATAAAATGAAGCATCGGTATCGATAGATTCGCCTTTGGCAAAACTGATAAAAACGATTCCCGCCATACCCAAGATGATAGAAAAGATTTTGCGAAACGACATTCGATCGTCTCTTATGGTAAAGTGAGCCATGATGGCAACGAAAAAAGGTCCACCGCCAATAATTACCGCAGATATGGCAGCCGGGACTTTATCCAATCCCATAAAGAAGAATCCATATTGTATAAAAGTCTGTAAAAAGCCAAACAGCAGCATATATCGCCACTCTTTCAAATTAGATTTCCAGTCGACTTGCTGATATATAAGAAAAGGTATTAATAAAAGGCCGGCCAACATAAATCTCATTCCCGATAGGTGCAACGGTGTGGTGTATTCGAACCCTATTTTAGCCCCGGCAAAAGCTGATCCCCACAATAAACATGCAAGAATTGCCAATATTTTAGTTTTCATAAAATTCGGTTTAGAGTTTGCAAAGATAATCTTTATCTTCAGCTTTTATTAAGTTTTTATATTCATCATATAGCATAAGCGAATCAGAAACCGTATTTTTACACAAATATTGAAATCGATTTTTTGAAGAAAATAATTCACATAGACATGGATGCATTTTATGCATCGATAGAATTGCGCGATCATCCGGAATATATAGGAAAGCCTTTGGTTGTTGGCCATTCCGGAGACCGAGGTGTTATCTCTGCGGCCAGTTATGAGGCACGGAAATATGGTATACGTTCGGCCATGCCTGCGGTAAAAGCAAAAAGACTTTGTCCCGATTTGATATTTATGCCAGTACGAATGAGCGTGTACAAAGATGTTTCGAGGCAGATACATGATATATTCAGAGAATATACCGATATTATTGAACCTTTGTCTATAGATGAAGCATTTCTTGATGTTACAGAAAACAAAAAAAGAATCGAATGGGCTGTCGATATAGCCAAAACTTTAAAGGAACAAATAAAAGAGACTTTGGGCCTTACTGCGTCTGCCGGAGTTTCTTATAACAAATTCCTTGCAAAAATTGCATCTGATTATAGAAAACCCGATGGGCTTTGTGTTATTCATCCCGATAGAGCATTAAGTTTTATTGCATCTCTTCCTATTGAGTATTTCTGGGGTGTAGGAAAGAGTACCGGAAAGAAAATGCATTCGTTGGGAATTCATACCGGTGCAGATTTACAGAAATGTACATTGGATAGCCTTGTTAAACATTTTGGGAAAAACGGTAATCTTTTCTATAATTTTGCCCGAGGTATCGATGACAGACCGGTAACAGCCATGAGAATCAGACAATCGATTGGATGTGAAACGACTTTCGAAAAAGATTTGACGGGAAAAATGGCAATTATCATAGAACTTTATCATATCACATGTGAGTTGACTCGGCGTATTGCAAATAAAAAATTTCAAGGAAATACGCTCACGTTAAAAGTGAGATTCAGCGATTTTTCTTTAAAGACAAAATGCATAACATGTTATCACCCCTTAACCGATCTTGATGAGATATTACCTTTGGCTAAAAAACTTCTGAAAGAAGTCGATGTGACAAAATCTCCGGTTCGTTTGTTGGGATTGACCGTTTCTCATCCGACAGAAGAATCAGCACAACAACTTTGCATTCCATTTTAAAACAAAATATTCTAACAATATTACCTATAAGGTTGGTTTTATCTTTTTCATGGGATAAAAATTCGTATCCCAATAAAGTCTGGCATACATTTTGAAAGTTTTTTATTTCTAAATATAATGATTTATCAAGTTAAGATATTAACTTTATCAGCCATAGAAAATATGACAGAGATGACAGGAAAAGAGATTTTAAATACACAGAAAGAAATTTACAGGTCGCTTGCCGGGAAACAGATAAAAAAGACATTCGAACTTTTATATAAATTGACCGAAGAATTACAAGATTGGTCGATTAATGAGAAGTTGAATGAACTGGAAACGTCCTATAAATATATGCTTCAATATTTATTTGACGGAGTTGAAGACCCTAAACGTGATCAAATATATACAGGACTCATCGCTTCTCTATTCAACATAACAGACAAGATTGCAGAATTATTGCTTGAAAAAGAGACATCGACTTTTTATTATAGTAAAAAAAGGTATTATCGGTTGCATCCCGAAATGAATATACAACAACAAATGACTCTGTTGGATACCGCATTAAGCAATATGTCTTTAAATGATTTGTTAAGCGATATAGAAAATAACACTCAAACGCAAAATGATTTAAAGAAACAGGTAGAAAAAGCTGAAGAAGAACTTTTTGTCCGTATCTGGTGCAATTATCCGGCAACCGAAGATGACTACTCAATTTTAAGGGAAGGATTATCGCCTCAACATTTCCCTGTCGAAACGGTTTGTCTGATAATTTCGGCTCTTACATTAAACCTGCTACACCGATACGACGAACGAAAATTGTCCATTCTTTTGGATGTATATGAACAATCAGAAAATGAAGATATACGCCAAAGGGCCTTATGCGGGGCATTGATTCTCATGTATATATATAGGACAAGGATAAGTTTTTCCCCTACTCTATTATCAAGAATAGAGGCTTGTAAAGAAAATGAGCAATTTTGTCGCGAAACCCGGACAATTTTTTTGCAATTAATAAAGAGTCGTGAAACGGAACGGATTTCTCGAAAATTTACAGAAGAATTATTACCCGAAATGATGAAAATAAGTCCGTCTATCTATAATAAAATGAAACAAGACGAACTTATGAACGACATGAATTCTTTAGAGAAGAATCCCGAATGGCAAGAAATTCTGGAGAAATCAGGAATTGCAGATAAACTTAAGGAATTGAATGATTTGCAATTGGAAGGTGCCGATGTATTTATGAGTACATTTTCAGGGCTTAAAAGTTTCCCGTTTTTTAAGGAAGCGGCCAATTGGTTTCGTCCATTCAATACCGGACACACCATGTTGAACAGTGTATTTCCCCATGGCAATAAAGACAACAATTTTAAGAAACTTATCAGTATGTCCCATTTCTTGTGCAATTCAGACAAATATTCATTTTGTCTGAGTCTCAC
Organism: uncultured Bacteroidales bacterium; assembly: GCA_949297285.1. GTDB lineage: Bacteria > Bacteroidota > Bacteroidia > Bacteroidales > Coprobacteraceae > Coprobacter. The sequence continues at coordinate 74,062 of CASFRL010000033.1, read as the reverse complement.
ACAAGTACCTGAAGCACAAAGAGAGATGATGACATCCCAATTTAATGCTGAAGGGATCGAATTGCAAAATATAGAAAAAGACCGATTGTCTTTAAATGCAAATGAAGTCGGGAAAAATATATCGAATCAATATTTACAGGATCTGTACCGATTTTTCAAGTTATCGCTTTTTCGGCCCGAATTTTCCGATCCATTTGCGTCACATATAGATTTATTTCAAATATCATTCTTACAATCTATATTTTCTGATGACAGTACGTTAAGATTGATCGGGGAATTCTACTTCCGAAAAGAATATTATACCGATGCTCTAACTCTGTTTGAGATATTATTGAAAAGACATCATTCCGATAGCGAATTATATCAGAAAGTCGGATACTGCCTACAAATGTCAGGACAATATCAAGAGGCTCTGCAATCATATTTAAAGGCTGAAATGATATATCCGGACAGTCTATGGACGTTACGCAGAATAGCCTCTTGTTATAGGACATTGAAAAAACCTGAGGCTGCTTTGGAATATTATTTGAGGATCGAACAAATGAACCCGGACAATTTATCGATTGAGATGAATATCGGGCATTGCTACTTCGAACAGGAAAATTATGAAGAAGCCTTGAAGCATTACTTTAAAGTCGATTATTTAGACCCTCGAAGTGCAAAGGCATGGCGGGCGATTGCCTGGTGTTCTTTCTTAGCCGGGAAATTGGAGCAGGCTCAACGATATTACGGAAAAATACTTGACAATAAACCAACAGCTATCGACTATATGAATGCCGGGCATGTAGAATTTGTCCTTAAGAATCTGAATAAAGCAATCATGCTGTATCGGGAAAGTATTACGCGTGAAAAAGGAAAGGAAGAGTCGTTCCTTAATAATTTTAGACAGGATGTCAAATACCTGACGCAATTAGGAATATCTTCTGATGATATACCTTTATTGATCGACCAACTTTTGTATTCTTTAAGTCGATGAGTCTCCCAGACGGAGATTTATCGACTTCCTAAATCATCGTACAATTTTTGAAGCAATGCTTTCCCGTACGTTTCTTTATTTTTAGCGGTATCTCCTTCGGATAGGATCGTTTTCCCGGCCTCATTATCATAAATGACTTTAGACTCAGAATCCACAAAACCAAATCCGTCTTTAAACGTATAATAAGCAAATTTATATTGGGTAGAGTCTGCCAGATTCTTACTGAATCGAAAATCGGAATAGTCTATATCCATTTGTCCCAAAAGAGTTGCGGCAATATCTATTTGAGAAGCATAGTCGGTAATTGTTTTAGGTCCTTTTACTACACCGCCACACCATATCATCGGGATGTGATGACGAAGGATATCGTGTTCTTGTATTCCGGCGGGATACCGCATAGCATGGTCTGGGACTAAAACAATCAATGTATTTTCCCATTGTGGTGTCTGCCGAAAACGATCGATGAATGCCCCTAAACAACTATCGGTATAAGCTACAGAATTTAGATATGGATCATCGAACCGATGAAATGGAACATCGAAAGGCTCATGACTGCTAAGTGTCAGAAAAACTTTCATAAAAGGATGTACTTGTTGAGTTTTTATCAAATGCTCAAAACGGGCAAAGGTTGTGCCGTCGTTCGCTCCCCATTTCGACAATAAATCTCCGACCGGAAAATCGCTATCCGATATAATACTCTGAAATCCGGAAGAGACAAAATACGAACGCATATTGGTAAAGTTGGCATCTCCCCCATAAAGAAACTGCATATCATAACCGGCTTCTCGCAAAGATTTCGATATTGCAGGAAGCGATTGTGACTTAACCGGATATTTCATAATCGATGTCGTTGGCTGTGCCGGATATCCGCTTAAGATAGAAACAAGTCCCCGATCGGTTCTAAAACTGTTTGCATAAAAGTTTGTAAAAAATATGCCTTCTTCGGCCAAACGAGAAAGATTAGGCATTATTCCGGGGGTCCCTCCTAATTTTTCCATTGCTGTTCCGGAAAAACTTTCTAATATGATTAATAAAATATCCGGGCGCTTTTGGGTTATCCACCTGACAGAATCATTTTCAGGGAAGTATAGATGATCAGATGTCAGTTTTGCAAATTCCCGATCTGCCTTCTTCGCATCCATAAAACGATACTGTTGCTTAAAATCATGACCTTTGGATAATGAGGCCAACAGACTGAATACCGGGTTAATTGCCGCATGGTTAAGCAACATGTTGTCACTATAATATACTCTTCCTACATTAAGCGTGGCAACAGATATACCTCCACGAATAGGAATAAACAATAATCCGAGTAATAATAAAAACCAACAGGATGATTTAATGCGGTGTTTACAAAACTTCCATTTTCTGGATCCCTTTATGAACCAATGATTTATCGGATACCAAAAGAGAAGAAAATACAAAACGATGCATATAATTCCCAAAACCAAAACCCAGAACGGGACACTTGCCATTGCGTCTGAAGGCGATTTCAGATAAAATAGCGGGGTGGTATCCATTCTAAATCCCCAATAAGTATATAGCTCTATATCAACAATAAAAACAATAGACAATACCGCTATTATCAATGCAAAGTATGCTTTGTAAAACATCTCAGCCCATAATCCTTGTATCCAAACGGTCAATAATGTTACAAGTACGGGCAATGCCAGTATATAGCTCGCAACTGAGAAATCGAGAGGAAGGCCATGATACATAACCTGTATCCAGTCCATAAAAGATGTCGTATTGAATAAATCATAATGAAAAAGCATAAATAAAGGCTTCTGCAATATGAACATTATAATAAGCCACAAATATGTTTTAAATAAAAAAGATAAGCGTTGTTTCATGATTCTGTTTATTATATGCTTTACAAAAGTAAAGTAAAAGAAAAAAACTCATTATGAAAGAGCATTGTTTTATCTATTAATTAATATAAATTAATAGCTCTTTTATGTTAAAGTCTTAATTATTTAAGAACTTTGTTGGTCAACGTAAAAAACGTTTTTATGAAACGAAGTGTTGTATCTTTTCTAATAATATTATTATCATTACATATGAGTCAAGCTGCAAATCCTTTTTTCGGGAAGTTTAAGACTCCCCGTGAAACGGCACCATTCGATAAGATTAAAACGACGGATTATGAACCGGCATTTCAAGAAGGTATCCGTCAACATCAAAAGGAGATCGATGCAATTGTCAATCAACGTTCGATTCCCACATTTGAAAATACGATAGAAGCATTAGAACGGTCAGGAAGTTTGTTGAATCGGGTATCGACCATATTTTTTGCCGTATCCGAAGCTGAAGGAGATGATGAGATGATGGCAATTTCTCAACGGGTATCCCCTATTCTTTCGCAACATGCCAATAATATCAACTTGAATGAGAAATTATTCGAACGCGTTAAATTTGTCTATGACAAAAAGGACGAACTCAATTTGTCCTCCGAGCAAAGAGCTTTATTGAATGATACGTATGAAAGTATGGTTCGTAAGGGCGCAAATTTAAAAGGCACAAATCGAGAAAAATATAGAGCTCTTACGACCGAATTAAATCAACTGACGTTGACATTCGGGCAAAATTTGCTTAAAGCAACAAATAGTTTTGAGATGCTATTGACAAAACCCGAAGAGTTATCGGGGCTTCCTCAAAGTGTAATAGATGCCGCAGCAATGATGGCTCAAGAAAAAGGGAAAAAAGGCTATCTTTTTGATTTGTCATATCCAAGTTATGTCCCCTTTATGCAATATTCGGCACGTCGCGATTTAAGAGAAAAAATGTATAGGGCATACAATTCTCGATGCCAGAATGGAGAATTTGATAATACTCAAATCGTAAAGCGTATTGTCGAAATCAGATCAGAAATTGCCAAACTGATGGGGAAAGAAAATTATGCCGAATATGTATTGGAAAGACGTATGGCAAAAAACAGCAAGAATGTATATAATCTGCTGAATCAGTTATTGGAAGCATATAAGCCTGAAGCTTTGCAGGAAGTTCGTGAAGTAAAAGGGTTTGCCGTCGGTATGGAAGGGAAAAACATCGATCTGATGCCGTGGGATTGGTCATATTATTCGGATAAATTGAAAAATGCGAAATATGATCTTAATGATGAAATGCTAAAGCCCTACTTCGAATTGAATCGGGTAAAAAAGGGAGTATTCGGTTTGGCAACGCGTTTGTATGGGCTCAAATTCAAGAAAAACAGCAAAATACCGGTATATCATCCTGAGGTAGAAGCTTTTGAAGTCTTTGATGCTGACAATAAATATATCGGGGTATTATACACCGACTTTCATCCCCGGGCTACTAAACGAGGAGGGGCATGGATGACCGAGTATAAAGCTCAATGGAAAGATGAAAATGGGAAAGACAGTCGTCCGCACATTACCATCGTTATGAATTTTACACGTCCAACAGCCGATAAACCTGCGTTGCTAACTTACGATGAAGTTGAGACTTTTTTACATGAATTCGGGCATTCTTTACATGGGCTGCTGTCAAATTCCACTTATGCTTCTTTATCTGGAACAAACGTATTTCGAGATTTTGTAGAATTGCCCTCTCAAATCATGGAAAATTGGCTTTCTGAAAAAGAATTCCTCGATACATTTGCTTCTCATTATAAAACGGGGAAAAAGATGCCGGTCAAACTGATCGAGAAGATAAAAAAATCGGAACAATATAATTCGGCTTATTTCTGTTTACGACAACTATCTTTCGGATTTCTCGATATGGCATGGTATACTCAAACCGAACCTGTTGAAAATGTTATGGAATTTGAACAAAAAGCTATGGCTCCGACCCAACTTTTGCCGCTTGTTGACGGGACGGGTATGAGTAACCAATTCGGACATATTTTTTCCGGTGGGTATGCTGCCGGATATTACGGATATAAATGGGCTGAGGTCCTTGATGCCGATGCATTTTCTTTATTCAAAGAAAACGGTATCTTTAATAGATCAACGGCCGAATCTTTTAGAAAAAATATTCTTGAAAAGGGCGGTACCGAAGACCCGATGGAACTTTACAAACGGTTTTGTGGACATGAGCCTTCTATAAAGGCTCTGATGCAACGAGATGGAATATTAGTTGATTAGCAATTTTCTTGTAGAAAAATATTTTTAGAATTTATAGTAGTGCTTATATGATAATTGCATATACGTCATAAAGCCATCTTTCTCATGCAGCCTAATAAATTTTTTCAAAGCGATTCATTAATCTTGTTCTCTTATAAAATTAGCGAGTTTTACAGTAAAACTCGCTAATTTTTATCTATATTAGAAATGAAAAAGTAAAAAATCTCTTACTCATTACCCCAAAGTGTCGGTTTATTACCGTTAGCTTTACGCCAAGCATCTCTCCAACGATGAATATCGGTAGAATTTATAAACGGCTTCAATGCTCGTTCGGCCTTTGTCGGAGCTTTAGGAAGGGCAACAGCCGAATTTTGATACCAATAAGCTACACTGGCCAAGTCAAGTGTCAGATTATTGTTATGACCATGCTCAATGGTTCCTTTCAAACTTTTTTCAAAAAAAATAGGATCGGTGATAAAGAAACGATAAACGTGTGTGCGACCTAACCAGCCTAAGTCGTTATTTACTCGAGGATAGCCAAAGTATGGGTGTGAAAAAGGATGTTTCGGACACCATGCGGTATTAAAAAAATCTTCTGTTCCGGTACCCATTAATGAAGGTTTCTCTTCGCCATCTATAAAAAACATATCATCACCTTCGCCATACCACATGGTAGTTGGGCAATGGACATAATAGTTGATACCGACAAAATGACCTTTCCCTTTTGTTTCAATAAATACATAGTTGTCTTTACCGTCCAGATTTGTACCCTCCGGTCCTGTGGCACCCCATTCGGTTTCACCTTCGGGAAGAGCGTTAGTCAGACTATGGTTATACCATGCGTGAAATCGCCCCATATCCTTAGGCAGTTTTTCCATCGCCAGATAATCTACATAATAGTAAAACGCATCTATATTTATATCGCTTTGATTCTCAATTTCGATACGTGCTCCTTTTTCGAAAGGCATGGCAAAATAGCAAGACATTCCTGTCCCGTTATCAGGACCGGCGGAAAGAGGAAGAGACGCATAATTATAACGTTCATCCCAACCTTGTCCGAAAAACGGTCCAATAGGAGATTCTACCGAAGGATAATCATTACCATCCCAATACATCCGGATAATAATATCATTTCTGCTTAATGTTGGAGGTGGAGGAGCAATTGTTACCCAGATGTGATTGATAACTCCAGCCCCTTCAATATCGGCAAGGATACGTTTTTCTCCCGGTGTAATAGTTTTTAAATGATCTCTATTACCCCCTGTTGGGTCTGTGCTGGAAATTCGCTTATTCTTTACCCCTGATTTCAGTTTAGCCAAATCGAACATTTCATTACTCATATTCGATTGTGCAAAGACTGCAGGTAAGCAGAGCCCTAATGTTAGGGAAATCAGCAAAGTGAATTTTGTGATTGTTTTCATCATTTTTGTTTTTTGTTAGTATTAAAAATATAAGATAACATATAAGAATAGATATTATTTTATTTCACCGAATTTATCCAAGATCCGATTATAGGCTTCTGCGGCAGCGCCGTTTCCCCAATCATAGATAGTGAATTCGCCCATCCCCTCTCCTTCAGGATTCGTACGGCCTCCATGTCCATAATTTTCCATCATAAAGCCATAATCTTCGACTGAAAAGAATGGATACACTTTTTCCCATTGTGATTTGGTTTGGGGATTTTCTGGACAATACATCATCACAAAAGATGCTTTGAGTGCGGCATATCCTCTTTCGATATATTCTGTTTTATGAAGCAGTTTACCATATTGAATAATTAATTCGGAAAAAAGACTTTCACGCGAGTCGTTCCACTCTCCGTCTGCATTCAAAACGCCAAAACCTCCTAAAACATTTACATACATATAAGGTGGCTGCCATGATGCTTGCGTCATCAACATCTCATCAAGTGTCCTTTGTCCAATATTTAGATAATCTTTTTCTTGAGTAATCTTATAGCATTCTAATAGAGCTTCTGCGGTCCAGAACATTGATAGATTATTTTGTTTATACATATTATTTCTTAAGACTTTTTTGCCGACCAAATTATCGGAACCGTATCGAGAACAAGACCAATATGTCTCAAAGTCTTCCCATCTACCTGTCGGTATAATCTCACGGATAACGGCATCCATACCTTTAAGAGCTGCATTTTTATACTCATCTTTACCGGTCAACTCATATAGCTTCAATAAGAAGGTAACCGATAAAGATGTTTCGGGAGAATCATTTAAATATTCCAATGGTTGCATTGTCTGTAAATGAAGCCAGCCTGGAAAAAATCCGTCTTCAGATTGTATTTTTAATAGTGCTTGTGCATAATTTTCGGCATATGTCAAAAGCCGTGGATCTTTTTCGAGTTCATCATACCAACGAAGCATCAATAATGCTGTCCAACTCATATCAAGAATGTGGAAAGGTGATTTTTTAGGATCCCACGTATAAGGATTTCGGTTAGAGTTTCCCCAATAATAGGTATCCCAGCCTTTACTACGATTATATTTTTCCCCATTAATTTCTATTTCATGCATTTCCGTTCCGATAAGGCCATAAAAAAAGCCATTTTTTTGAGGAAAAGATAAAGCCAACTCTTTTGTTAAATTTGCCTTTTCTAAAAGGTCTCGATTATTCAACCTTCGTGCATATCGATATAGACCACTTGCTGAACGTAATGAGCTGAACCATGCTTGATTCCAAATAGAACGAAATTCCCGTTCATTTATCTCGTTGGGATAGTTCGGACTTTGTGTAACATTTACAATAAACACCGGCGCTCCGACCTCTTTCCCGTTTATGCTGAACTGTTGCCATACACTCTTTTCCCAAGAACGGAATGCCCAATGATAAGTATAATCTACATAAGATTTTAAATTTGCTTTAACAGGATTGCCATGGCTATATAATGAATGTCCCCAATAATTCCACAAAAACTCCAATGGTTTTCTGAATGGATTTTGAGAGATATTTTTATCATTGAAATACATCAGATAGAACCCTATTTCTAATTTACCTTTTGGATAAATACTTTCAGCATTACGTTCAAATAAAACATGATCTGATACATGATTATTACACATGCCAAGTATAAGTTCATTTGACAAGGCATTCATATCCATATACCAACGTATAGATTTGTCTCCGGATATAATATTCAAATCGGGAATCAATATAAGAGAATTGACACTATCGGACATTATAAGAGATGGAGAGCGGAATACATGTTGGTCAATAACATGGTTATCGGTAGGAGTAAGATGCGGTGCCCAATGAAAGGTTGGAATAAAAGTCGGCTTTATTGTTATTCTCCAATCTTCTTGTTTGATTTCGTCTTGTAAGTCAAAAGAAATTTTCACATGCAAAGTATTCTTGTCTATCATGTGAATCTGTCTTCTTCCGGTTTCTTTTCCAAGACAATCATATTGAAAGATTTCTATTACTTTCGTAAAAGTAGAGGGTAAATCGGCCTCTGTCAAATTACATTTCTCTCTTATGGGCTTTTGTGAAATAGCGTTCGGCCAACAAAAGATTGTCGCGATGAAGATTACGATAAGTGTGCGTGTTTTCATTATATTATTTTTATAAATCTCTTAAAGAAAATTTTTTTAATGCATTATTCAATTATTCATTATGGCATAAAATCTAACAGGGTATTTTTCCCTTTGATAATCAAACAAATGCATCTGTTTTTATACCATTTACAGTATTCGTCTCAGCATCATATTTATGTGAGTCCAATATAATTCGAATAATGTATCTTACCCGCTATTGATAAAATTTATCTCAATAACGTTTTTCTCATCAAAGAATATCTGAACGTGATTATCAGCAGAATATAAACAAAGAAATTTTGTCTATTTCTGAATACTTTGCTTTAGGCTATTGGCGGAAAGGTTATAACAGATTGCTCCCTTTCAACAATAGCTTTGCATATTTGCCAATCAGAAATTCTACATTGGCCTTTCACTTTCAGAATCAGTCGTATACAATCAAAAATCTCAAACGAAGGTTGTCCGAGATTGCCTTGTACGACATTTCTTTTTATTTTTTATACTTCAGAATTTTCACCTTATAAAGAACAACGATTATCTATCATCTCTTAAACTTAAACATCGATAATCGTTTCAATGAATCAGAAAATTTGGATATTTCCGATTCATCTTTTTTTTTGAGGAATATTGCATTATCTGCACAAAAGAGATAAAGAGGGTTTAAGAAAATTTCTTAAACTCTCTTTATTGAATTCTCAGATCAAATCCCGAGAGAAGCCTTTACCGCTTCTATTTTCTGATTTGCCAACTCATTGGCTTTATCATAATCTTCACGAGATTTGAGTTCTCCTTTCACTTCTATGTAAAATTTGATCTTTGGCTCTGTTCCCGAAGGACGTATAGATACTTTAGTTCCGTCTTCCGTAAAATATTGCAATACATTCGATGTGGTCGGCATATCCAATGTATATTTTTCGTTTTCTACCAAATCATTGGCAACCAAAGTTGAGAAATCTTTAGTCAAAACGACTTTCGACCCGGCAATTTCCGTCAACGGATTGTCCCTAAAGTTTTTCATCATAGCTTCTATCTCTTCTGCTCCGGATTTTCCTTTGCGAACTACGGAAATACCTTTTTCTTTAGAAAATCCATACGTAAGATAGATATCTTGTAACATTTCATATACTGTCTTTCCATTATCTTTTGCCCATGCTGCCACTTCAGCCATTAACGAAATAGACGATACGGCATCTTTATCTCGAGCGAAATCTTCAGCTAAGAAACCATAACTTTCTTCACCTCCACCGATATATTTCTTTTTGCCTTCTAATTCTCTAATGATTGATGCAATCCATTTAAATCCGGTATAACAATCATAACAAACTATATTATTGCGATCAGCAATTGTTTTTATCAATTCTGTCGTTACAATAGTTTTTACAATATATTCATTTCCGGTAAGTTTTCCTGATTCTTTATATTGGGTCATCAGATAATTCAGCAAAATCATAACGATTTGGTTTCCATTGATAAGGACAAATTCTCCTTTATCGTTTTTAACGGCAACCCCAATACGGTCAGCATCCGGATCTGAAGCCAAAATAATATCGGCATCAACTTCTATACCTTTGCGTATTGCCATATCTAATGCTGCCGGTTCTTCCGGGTTCGGAGAGACAACGGTCGGGAAATCTCCGCTGACGACATCCTGTTCCGGGACATGAATAATGTTTGTAAATCCGAAGTTTTTCAACGATGCCGGAATCAATTTTACACCGGTACCGTGTATAGGAGTATAAACGATCTTCATATCTTTATGCCGTTCGATGGCATCCGGATTCAATGATAACGTTTTGATTTTGTCAAGGAAGAGTTTATCTACTTCCTCTCCTATTATTTCGATTAAGGCAGGATTGGCTTCGAATTTAATATCGGCAACAGAACGGATTTTATTTACTTCTGCAATCGTATTTTTGTCGTGTGGGGAAATCATTTGTGCACCATCACTCCAATATGCCTTATATCCATTATATTCTTTAGGATTATGCGAAGCAGTTAATATAATACCGCTTTGGCATCCTAAAGCACGTATAGCGAAAGACATTTCCGGTGTAGGACGCAACGATTCGAAAAGATATACCTTTATTCCGTTCGCAGAAAATATGTTTGCAGAAATTTCTGCAAACAAACGACTATTATTGCGACAGTCGTGTCCTATTACTACTTTTATTTGCGGGATTCCGGTAAATTCTTTTTTCAGATAATTAGACAAACCTTGCGTTGCCGCACCTACTGTATATATATTCATTCGGTTTGTCCCTGCACCCATTATGCCACGCAAACCTCCTGTCCCAAATTCGAGGTCTTTATAAAATGATTCTATAAGTTCCGTTTTATCATCGTTATCCAGCATCCTTCTCACTTCGGCTTTAGTGGCATCATCATAGCCTTCACCCAGCCATGTTTGTGCTTTCGCAGTTACTTCTTTCAATAAGGTTTCATTTTCCATACAATTCGGTTTTAGAAAAATTTCATAACATCATAACACAAATATATAAAAAAGTTTTGTTTAATCTCGAAAAACATATTTCTATTTTTAATCAATTGAGAAATAGAAATGAAGAAATTGTTTTATATTCTTTAAAAAGAAACTTTTAAACGATCTCCGGCATCTTTGGCTATTGCACGATAATACTCTTCTGAATAACCCGGAAAATCAGGCTCGGCGGGTAATCCATATCCATTTTCTAAAAAACGGCCGTTTTTTTCTTTTTTCCGATTCCCGTCAAGATATTTCACTAACAGGAATTCTCCCAATTCTTTCCATCTGGCTGTTGTTTGTTGGGCTTGTGCAATGCTATAAGCATTCAAAAAGCGTGTTGCCGATATCGGATCATTACGATACAAGTCATTAGCGACTTTTTCTATAATCGGTTGTTGACTATTAAAGGTCGATTCTATACTTTTTTGTACCGGTCGAATGTCTTCTATCATTTGATCATAGCGGGCATAAGCCATATTGGCAACCCAATTATGTATCCAAAATGCAGAGGTCCAGGAAAAATCGTACATACTGCCATTCGATTCGCTATAACATTCGGGAGCTTCATTTAAACAGGTATATAACGGCACATATATACAAGTATTTGCATCATCTACGCCGAACCATAAAACGCCACCTATTGCATTCGGCAACCATGAACGCATCTGAGCAACCAGCGTAAAAGCGGTTTGTTGTGTCGCAGTTGCCCTTTCGTTCGTATATTCTACACTGTCTACGGTGAAGGTCAAGGGCCGGAATCGATAAGGGCATTTAAAGGGACCGGCACCCACATCTTTTGTCATATCGAAGGGGGTACCTTCAAAGTGGTCTCGCATGGCATCTTTCATATCTTGTACCGATAATTTACGATCGGGCTTTATGTAAAGGGGTAAATACTCTTTAGATGTCCCGTTTATATAGGGCAAATATTTCTCCATAGAGCTATTAAAGCGGTTATAAAAGCTCCATACCCTTGCTTCACACCCTCTTAATGTGCCGAAATCGGCCGGAGCATATGCTTCGGAGAAGCTAAAATCTTTATTTAACCCTTTGAAATAGCCTTGCTCTCTGGCAAACGAAATGACATCTGGAGAATATAAACAATTTTCTTTATCTTCTAACGGGAACTTATGTATTCGGGCTTGATTGGCATGAGCGGCGATACAATCATCCGGAATACGTACGGCAACCCATACTGCACCATGATTTTGAGGTCCTTTCCCAATCATTTCCATAATCCAAACTTCTTCCGGATCGGCGATAGAGAAAGATTCTCCCGAACTGTAATAACCGTATTCGTCGACCAAGTCTGTCATAACCGTAATTGCCTCCCGTGCAGTTTTTGCCCGTTGTAAAGCAATATATATTAAACTTCCGTAATCAATTATTCCTGTACTGTCTACAAGTTCAGGACGCCCGCCCCATGTAGATTCGGTTATCGATAATTGATGTTCGTTCATATTCCCGATAACCTTATAGGTGTATTCAACTTGTGGAATACGTCCCAATGTTTTATTGGTATCCCATTCTCTAATTTCCATTGTACTGTTCTTGGGATGTCTTGCTGCCGGAATAATTTTTAACGAACCGTATAGTGTATGGGAGTCTGCAGCATAAGTGATAAATGTAGATCCGTCTACTGTCGCATTTTTCCCAGCCAAAAAACTTGTACATGCTTGCGTATCAGAAATGATTATTCCCCAACAGCATGCGCATAATAAGATCAATTTTTTCATAAAAATATATGTTAGGTATTTACCAATAGAAAGAATTCTCATAAACAGACTGATTTCCACAGCGATCGACAACGGTAAGTTTCAAAGAATGTTTTTTGTTCTTTTCTATTCGTTTCGGATCAAGTTTACAACTTAAAATTGCAGATTTTCCATCCATTTCAAAAAGAGCAAATTTCCCGTCGATTTCACCTCGGAAAGATTCGACACCGGTATGTCTGTCTCCGATCTTAATACGTATTTTCCCTAAATTTCCCCATTGTGCAGATGATAAAGGAGTAATTACAGGATTGGTTGTATCCGATTTAAGGACGAATTTCCCTAATTCTCTTATTTTAACTTCCAAATATCCGTTTTTATATATTCCGGTATAGGGTGTCTCTCTGTTTTTTGAAACCCGAGCCAAATAGTATTGCCGTTTATTAATAATTGTATCGGATGGGACTTTGACTTTCAGCGTACAATATGAATGTAATGGGATATATTCTTGTCCGATAGTGTATGAATTGTCATCATTCCGAGAACATTTCAATTGTACATTTTCATAGAGACTACCTTTAGGAATAAATAAAGAAATATCATTAGTATTAATGGCATTATCCTGGTCATATAAGCAGATATTGTTTTTCGGACGGTCCATCAAAATATTCCGCTTTTTCCCGTTTATTGTAAATGAACATGTTGTCAGATTTCCACATCGGTCTCTCAATTCATAACGGATTTTATAGGCTCGTTCTTGGTCGATTGTTATTATCCCTTGATCGACCACATTTTTATAAAAAGGCAAATAGTTTCCCGGGGCCACATAAGATCGCATTACGAAAGAGCGTTGTTTTATCCAATCTTCATAATCTATATAAGAGTTTATCGTACGGCTCTCATCAAAAGAAAAACGTTCGATAGCTGAAGAATAGACCATTTTATTATCTACAAATAGTCGAATAGAATAGACCCCATAGATATTTGATGTTTCATTCATATAATCATAGGCTTTGACCCCAAGAATTATTTTCCCCCATGCCGTTATGGGTGATGCAAGGGTCATCGTTCCGCTTTTTTGACGGATAGCAGAAAAACTTTTACGAACATATCCATTATTAACGATTCCTTCTACTGGATATACCGATATAGAGCGAATTTGCGGCGGTCGAGTATCTTTTAAATATGATTTGAGAAAAGGCATTGGATCTAATGGAGATTCTGATTTTGTCTCTCTTATTTCAAAATGTAAATGTGGACCGCCTGAACTGCCGGAATTCCCGCTATAAGCAATGATTTGGCCTTTTTTTACCTTGATCTCATCCTCTTTTAAATAGAAATTTACAGAAAATTTTTCTTGAGAATATTGTTGTTGCTTAACAGCTTTGTCTATCAAAGGTGAAAAACGACTTAGATGACCATATACGGTTGTTATGCCTTTTTGTGGATGGTCTATATATACTGCAAGTCCAAAACCATATGGAGAAACGCTTATTCGAGAAACGAATCCGTCTTCCACAGCATATACCGGAGTTCCCGATTGCGCTTTTATATCTAATCCTGAATGGAAATGGTTATTTCTTAATTCTCCAAAATTTCCACTCAGAAACATCGTCCTATGGAGAGGTGAATCTATTGTAAAATTAAAAGTGGCAGGCTCTGAAAAGGGTAATATCCCCATGCATAGATATAACAAAATAGATTGTAAATTCAGCATATCTGACAGTTGACAAATTAACGAATAATAAAAATAAGCCGTATAATAATACCCTTTGATAAAGTTGTATTTATTATCGGATGAATAGCCATTATTAAAATCTTAACAGCACAGACAAAGATATAGTAATTAAATCATAAATAATAATCATGTTGATTATAATAATCATGGATTATTATTTTTTATTAGGTATTTTAAATAATCATATAAAAAGCGAGGTTGCTCTTTTTTGTTTAGAGCAACCTCGCTTTTTGTAAAATATAATATACTTAAGGTTTAAGATTTGTCCCATGATCAAAATATTCAGCCAATTCTCTATTTGTTTCAATACCGTACTTTTCATTGTGCTGGCTCATATCCAATCCGATTTTTTCGCTTTTTTCAGATACTCGCATCGGAATCATCTTGTCGGTAATCCAATACAATATATAGGTGACAATAAACGTGTATCCGCAAACTATTATTACAGCTAATACATGATTCAATAAGTTTTGCCAATAAGTAATATTCTCCGCTGCATTATAAACGAAAATACCGGTCATAATTGTTCCGATGATTCCTCCGACGCCATGTGTAGGAAACACATCTAACGCATCATCGAAAGAGTTTTTCTTGTTTTTCCATGAGACAGCCATATTACAGATGAGCGTTACGACTAAGGCAATGAAAATACTCTCTCCAACAGTTACATATCCGGCCGATGGTGTTATGGCAACCAATCCGACAACTGCTCCGATAGCAGCTCCCATTGCCGAGGGTTTTCGTCCTCTTAAACAATCGAATACTACCCAAGTTATCATTGCGGTTGCCGATGCTGTATTGGTATTTAGAAATGCTTTTACGGCAACAGCATTGGCCGCTAAGGAAGAGCCGGCATTAAAGCCAAACCAGCCTAACCAAAGCATCGCAGCACCTAACAACACAAAGGGAATATTGGCCGGTTGCCCCGATTCTTTTCTCTTCCCTAAAAATATGGCTCCGGCTAAAGCAGCAACTCCGGATGATGCATGAACGACAATTCCTCCGGCAAAATCAAGAACTCCCATCTGCCGCAAAAAGCCGTCAGGATGCCAAGTCCAATGAGCCAACGGACAATATACAAATATGCAGAATAGTATCATAAATACTAAATAAGCCGAAAAGCGCACTCTTTCAGCGAATGAACCGGTAATCAGAGAAGGGGTGATAATCGCAAATTTCATTTGAAACAGCGCGTATAATGCCAACGGTATCGTCGGAGCTAATAATTCGTTTGTATCTCCACCGACATTCATAAACATAAAAAATGTTCCAGGATTTCCGATAAAATGTCCTATGTCATCGCCGAAAGCCAAACTGAAACCTATAAAAACCCAGATAATACTGATTACTCCCATTGCGATAAAACTTTGTAACATAGTAGATATGACATTTTTAGACCGAACCATTCCTCCATAAAAGAAAGATAAACCCGGTGTCATCATCAAAACAAAGATAGTTGCCGTAATCATCCAAGCAATATCTGCAAAATTTAAATTAGGATCATTGTCTGTAAATACACCTTCATGACTCGAATAAAATAATCCTAAAAAACTGATACACAATAAAGCTCCAAATAATATAATCCAACGTTTTCGCATAATAGATTTGTTTTAAACATTATGAAATATTTATACGCAAATATATTTCATTTTGTTTTCAAAAATCAATGTCTATAAGCAAAATGTAATTACAAATTTTACAATACAAACAAATTGATATAAAATACAATAATTAAAGATCAATTCTTTATAAATAGGATTAGATATATATTAAAATGAAGCACATGATAAAAAACTGATAAAAATTATAGAGTTTTTATCTATGTTAAGTGCAGCATTTTATTGTAACTTCTTCTTCGTATAAAAGAACCAGATAAAAAAAAATTGTATTTTCGTTGTATGAATACATTATTAGTACGCCATAAAAAAGGGTTTATCGCATTATTTTTCGGATTATTGTCGATTTTGTATATAGAAAAAGGGTATGCTGCATTACAAGATTCACTGACAAATTCCGAGAACAAGAAGGGCTGGAGTATAATGCCATTCCCAGAGATTACGTATAATACTGATTTAGGATTCCAATATGGTATATACTGCGAATTATATCATTTCGGTGATGGTTCGAATTATCCTGATTACAGACATAAATTCTGTTTTGAAATAGCCCGATATACAAAAGGGTCTGGAGCATACTGCTTTTTTTACGATTCTCCTCAATTATGGAAAAATCACAGATTATCTTTAGATATTGCATATCTACCCGATAATATGTGCGATTTTTATGGATATAATGGGCGTAATGCACCTTATATAGAGAATCTTAATGCCTCTTTCTATAAAATAGATCGTAAACAAATTCGGATGATTTTCGGATTACAAGGGGTTATTTTCGGAAAACTTAATTGGATGGCCGGTATCAGTTGGCAAAGAATGGCTATAAAATCGGTCACATTAAAAAAATATGCCGGAGCTGATAATCTCTATAATCGGTATATAGAAGCCGGATTAATAAATCGGGATGAAGCCGATGGCGGCGATGTTTTACAATGGAAAGCCGGGTTAGTTTATGATTCAAGAGATAGAGAAGCTGACCCGACTCGTGGGATGTATGGCGAGTTTATTTTAGCATTGTCTCCTGATTGGATAAACAGAGACGGTTACTCTTTTGTAAGGAGCACATTAAATCTAAGTTACTTTCAGCCTCTTTGGGGAGAACGATTGACGCTTGCCGGACGGATAGGCCTGCAATTTACACCTTTCGGAGACGTCCCATTTTATTTTTTATCTGATATAAATACTTATTATATAAGGCAGACCTATTCTGAAGGATTGGGAGGGACAAACAGTTTAAGGGGAATATTGCGCAATCGAATAGTTGGAAACGGAATCGGTTGGACAAATATCGAGTTGAGATTACGATCAAAGACAATCAGATTCTTAAAGCAAAATTGGTATATTGGAACAAATCCGTTTTTCGATGCGGGGATAGTGTTGCAATCCTATCGGTCGAATTTACAAAAAGAGAGTAATGACCCTTTGCTATATAGTGGCAAAAAAGAGCGTTTTCATACAAGTGCAGGAATAGGGTTGAAATTGGTTATGAATCATAATTTTGTCCTTTCTGCAGAATTGGGAAGAGCGTTCAACCGGGAGGATGGAGAAAACAGTATTGATCTTGGGATCAATTATTTATTTTAGATTTTATATCAATATAAAATTTGAGATTATATATATTTAATAGTTATATATCTCCATTGAATGCAAAAAAATCATAGTTTTGTAAACTGTCTTTTTAACAAAAAAATTCAGGTCAATTTATAAAATTAAATTGGGTTACATTTGATTAACGGCTTTTTATGGTGAAAGGAGTTATTTTAGCATCAATTCTATTTTTTTGTATTTCTTGTGCTCATCGACAAAATTTATCCCAGTCAAAGCAAGATAATTATATGACTATTTATGCCCTTCCCGATACAGTTCGATTTTCAAATCATTTCAAAATGTTATGGGATGATCTATTAAAAGAGACAAAAGGAGATTTGTCTAAGAAAAACTATATTCCTTCCGAACAACTTCAAAAAAAATATAGTTTAAAATATTTGGACGGGCAATATTACATCAAGGGATATTTACATACTAAATCGAATTTCGATATAAATAAAGATGAAAAAGCAGGAATATCGATTGTTTCCTATTCCGACACATTAAAAAGTTATTTATGTGAGCTTTCTCAAATATCTGAATTAGTGTCTTTACCTAATATTTCAAGTATAGAACTAACAAAAACTGTCAATCCGAAAATTCCAAAAACACGTTGATTATGAAAAAATTTTCCTTATTTCTTTCATTCTTCTGTTTTGCCATGTTGATATTGGCACAATCAAAAATATCACCCTATACTCAGTATGTTATAAATAATACAAAACAAGCAGAATTTTCGAAAACCGGTTCTGCAAAATTTAATTTAAAAAAGATAGGTGATACCCAATATATTAAATCATATATTTATTTAAGATCTGGTGTCGATCCTTATTCATTGGAGAGTTATGATGTAAAAGTAAATACCTGTATCGATTCTTTGATTACAGCGCAGATTCCCGTGGATAAGATCGAAGACATATCTCGTTTGGACGATGTAAAATATGTTCAGATCAGCACACCCATATATCAAAAAATGAACAAAGCCAGAACCGAGACATTGGTAACCGATGTGCAAAGCGGGAAAGATTTATCGACGCCTTTCTTGGGAAAGGATGTTGTTGTCGGTATTGTCGATTGTGGCTTTGAATATGGGCACATTAATTTTTACAATACAGCGGGGACGGAATTGCGCGTAAAGAGAGTATGGGATCAAAATAAAAAAGGAGATGCTCCGAGCGGTTTTTCTTATGGTACCGAATACAAAACTACGGAAGCAATTCTTGCAGCAAAATATGACGCAACAAATGAAACTCATGCTACTCATGTGACAGGTATTGCTGCCGGTGCAGATCATACAAAACCTTATTATGGAATAGCCGGAGAGGCAGATATTGTGATAGTAAGTTATGATCTAAATGATGGCACAACCGATCAAGTAAGCCTTTCGGATGCGATGAAATACATCTATAATTATGCAGAGTCGGTAGGCAAGCCATGTGTTATCAATATGAGTTTAGGTTCTCATGCGGGGCCCCATGATGGAACTTCGACATTTGATCAAGTGGCAGACAACTTGCAGGGCCCGGGACGATTATTTGTCGGATCTGCCGGGAATGAAGGCTGTGATCCGATACATATCAGCAAAACATTCTCTGCGTCGGATAATACATTAAAGACATTTGTCAAATTTTTGGATACAAATAATCGATATGCAGCAATAGATGTTTGGGGTGAACCTAACCATACTTTTAAAATTACCATTGATCGGTATAATACTACCCAAAACCGATCAGAATACTCTGAAACAGTCAATATTTCAGGAAGTGGTTCTAAAACAATTACCCTAAAAAACGGAATAAGTGGAATTGTCGAAATTAATTATGAAGTGTATGCTAATAACAATAAACCGAATGCGTATATTATTTCTGAAGTAAGCAGTATAAGACCGGGATATGCCATAGGCATTACGATTACAGCGACAAGCGGGACGGTACATGCCTGGGCCGATGATTATTATAGCCAGTTTACCAATAACGGTTTATCACAATGGGAAGCCGGCGATTCAAATTACACTGTCGGAGAAATTGGAGGCACAGGGAAAAAAATAATCACTGCCGGAGCTTATGCTACTCGTACGGGTAGTTATGCATCAAAAGAAGGCATGATCACCGAGTTTTCAAGCCTTGGACCGACAGCAGACAATCGCATAAAACCGGACATCACAGCACCCGGAAATATGATTATTTCGTCATACTCCAGTGCACAGTCTTCGGATAGCGGTATATCTGACAATACAGTAGTAAACGGGAAGAAATATTATTACGGTTATATGTCTGGGACATCTATGTCGGCTCCGTTTATTACAGGTGTATTGGCAACATGGCTGCAAGCAAATCCGAAACTTAGCCCGGACGATGTCAGAGCGGTTCTAAAAAAGACGGCACGGAAGGATGAATATACCGGGACAATTCCGGAAAATGGTAGTAATACATGGGGATTTGGTAAAATAGATGCATGGAACGGCATTAAAGAGTGTGTAACAATGGCAGCCGGGATAGATAACGAGGGGACTAATATTCCTGATGTTACCGTCTATATGCCGGGGGATGGGAATTGCCATCTTTTATTCGGCAAAAAGGATACTTCGGTTACGATAGCTATATATAATACAAACGGACAACTCGTGAAATCTCAGAAATTGAATGAGGCAGCTATCGGCCAAGAAGAGATTTTAGACATATCGAATCTTATGAAAGGTATATATGTAATTCAAGTTAAAGGGAATAGCATCTACAAAACGCAAAAGATTATCAAATAAAATTTTCTGAAATATAATGCATAAAAGACGGAGTCGTTTTACGTTAAGTATTCCGACTCCGTCTTTTTTAGTATAGGTACCGTAAACAATTTGTCGATAAATTATTGGCATATTCGTATTTTGACTTATTTTTGTAAAAAGAGATCAGCCGGACTAAACTATTTATACAAAAGCAAGTTTATTAAATAACCCATTATCGATATTATTCCATGCAAATTATTGAAAAATATTTTTCTTCTTTGAGTGAAGAACAAAAAGCGAAATTTGCTGCATTAGGCGAACTATATAACGATTGGAATAGCAAAATCAACGTGATTTCCCGAAAAGATATAGATAATTTATATACTCATCATATCTTACATTCTTTAGGAATCGCTAAAATAATACAATTTTCATCGGGAAGTAGTATAATGGATGTCGGCACCGGAGGTGGATTTCCCGGAATTCCCTTGGCGATCTTGTTCCCCGAATGTAACTTCCATTTAGTCGACCGTATCGGTAAAAAAATTAAGGTTGCCTCTGAAATAGCCCAGTCTATCGGTCTACAAAATGTAACATGCAAACATTGTGGTGTAGAAGAAGAAAAAGCAAAATTCGATTTCATCGTCAGCCGTGCAGTTATGCCGTTGGGCGATTTAATGAAACTAATCCGTAAAAACATTAAGAAAGAACAACAGAATGCAATGCCGAACGGCCTTATCTGTCTGAAAGGCGGAGATCTCCAAAGCGAAGTTGCACCCTTTAGAAAAGTATCGATTATCTATGATTTGAAAGATTATTTTGAAGAAGAGTATTTCGATACAAAAAAAGTTATTTATGTCCCTATAATCAATAAATAAACATATGTTAGTCATTAAAAATTTTCAATTCAATCCATTTTCTGAGAATACATACGTCATTTCCGATACTCAAACCGGAGAATGCGCAATTATCGATGCCGGATGTCTTTATCCTGAAGAACAAAAAATATTATCAGATTACATCATCGACAATAAGTTGAAAGTAAAATTTTTGTTGGCGACACATTTGCATCTCGATCATAGTTTCGGCGACAGATACATATCCCGGACTTTTGAAGTCGGGCTGTCAGCTCATCCGGCAGATGAATTTCTTTTGGAAAATATGGAGGGACAAGCCATGATGTTCGGTATTCAACTATTAGACGCTCCTATCCCCATTAAACAACATATCGATGAAAATGACACCTTCAAAATTGGTAATTATTCATTACAAGTAATTCATGTTCCCGGACATTCTCCCGGTAGTGTCGTATATTATTGTCGAGAAGAAAATTTGGCGTTTGTCGGGGATGTACTTTTCCGAGGCAGTATCGGCCGGACAGATCTTCCCGGAGGGAATTACAATCAACTGATTTCTGGAATTCAAAAAAAACTGTTAATCTTACCCGAAAATACAATGCTCTATTCGGGGCATGGACCCACCACAACAATAGGGTTTGAAAAAGATCATAACCCCTATTTACAATAATCCTAAATCTTTGAACATACGGGCATATATCGCGGCTTTTTTGACTAAAGGCATCGGATATGCCCGAGAAGACGAGGGCATTCTGTAAAAAAGAATTTTACGTCCTTGATATTCAACTTCCGTAAAAGACCCGATAATCGGAATTTCAGAAGAGAATAATGCACTCAATGTCTCTGTCGCTTTTTGACCTGTTGTAACAATCGCACGGCATTGCGGCATTTGCTGTAACAAGGCATTGATATCTTGAGGTTCAACAACTTCTAAGAATTTGTCTGACGCATTATCTTTTAACCGCCTTACAGAGTGTGCCGTATCGCTCAGCGCAATGCCTTTTTTTGTCAGAAAAGTAATAATACGATTTTTATCAAATTTCTTTTCGTCGTTTAGAAAGAAGTCTTTATTCTCAAAAAATATCTGACCAAAAATGCGCCACATATCGTTTTGAAGATTCGGGTAATAGAAATCCATGCACCAACGAATTTGTTTCGGGGGAAAGCTTCCCAGCATCAATACTTGTGCATTGGGCAGAACAAACGGTTTTAACGGATGATTTTCTACCGGAATTATATTTGTATCCATATATTTTTTCTTTCTATATTTTTAAATAAAGAAGGCGTACTTTTTTTACCGGGAATGAATTTTATTTAACTCATGCAAAGATAAAATTTAAGAGATGATTTCTATCTAAAAACAAAGGCTTTATTTATTTTTGTAGTCACCACAGTTAAGTATGAGTATGAATGATAAAGTCCTTGAGAAATTGAAGATTCTCGCCGAATCTGCCAAATACGATGTATCTTGTGCTTCAAGCGGAACATCGAGGTCTAAGATAAAAGGTGGTATCGGGAATACTTCGGGCTGGGGTATTTGTCACAGCTTTACAGAAGATGGGAGATGTATTTCTCTACTGAAAATCATGCTCACCAATTATTGCATATACGATTGTGCTTATTGCATTAACCGAAGAAGCAATGACTTAAAAAGAGCGACTTTGTCTGTATCTGAAATTGTAGAACTTACCATAGAATTTTACAGGAGAAATTATATAGAAGGGCTTTTTTTAAGTTCTGGAGTTGTAAATAATCCGGACTACACAATGGAACGACTTGTCAGGGTCGTAAAAGAGTTGCGCTTGACGTACCATTACAACGGATATATTCATTTAAAAAGCATTCCGGGAGCAAGTCGAGAGTTGGTAAACGAAGCTGGTTTATATGCTGACAGACTGAGCGTCAATATTGAAATTCCTAACGAAGAAAGTCTCAAAACATTAGCCCCTGAAAAAAACTTTAAGAGCATATTCTCACCAATGCGCGTCATACAGCAGGGAATTTTGCAAAATATAGAAGAAAAAAAGAAGTACAGACACGCACCCCGTTTTGTCCCTGCAGGACAAAGTACACAAATGATCATAGGGGCTACCCCCGATACGGATAAAGATATTTTGCAAATATCTTCGGCTCTATATAGACGTCTGACAATGAAACGGGTATATTATTCCGGATATATTCATGTCAACGATTATGATAATCGCCTGCCGGTTCTGAAACAGCCGCCGTTATTACGAGAAAACAGGCTATATCAAGCAGATTGGTTATTGCGATTTTATAAATTCAGTGTAAATGAAATTGTCGATGATGCTTACCCCAATCTCGATTTAGAGATCGATCCAAAACTTGCATGGGCGTTACGGCATCCAGAAGTTTTTCCGGTAGATGTAAACCGTGCAGAATATGAATTGCTTTTGCGTGTTCCCGGAATAGGTGTGAAATCGGCAAAGATAATTCTTGTTTCGCGCCGTTATTCGCGTTTAGGTTCGGCTCAACTAAAAAAAATTGGAGTAGTTATGAAAAAAGCCCGATATTTTATCACTTGTAACGAACTTCCGATGCAAACAATAAATGAATTGAGGCCAGAAAATGTACGAGCGCTCTTGATCAATAAGCCTAAAATTAAAGATTCCCGACAATTGACATTATCTTTTGAAGATCATATTCCATGAATATATTTGTATATGATAAAACTTTCGACGGGTTATTAACAGCCGTTTTCGATGCCTATTCCCGCAAGACATTTCCCGATATATTTTTGGAAGAGGGAGATTCTTTTCCGCTATTTTATGATGAAGTTTATACCGTATATACAGACACCGACAAGGCGGAACGGGTATGGAAAGGATTAGAAAAAAAAATATCAAAAGTCTCTTTGTCTTGTTTGGCTGCCAGTTGGTTATCCGAACTTCCTAAAATAGACATCCTGATCTTTCGTTACATTCGGAAAGCAATAGATGCCCCCTACTCTATCGAACTGAATTTTGGCGACCCGGATGTTCTGGAGCTCTCTCATGTATGGAAGAAGGTAAATCGTGAACAGCATCATATAATCCAATTCCTGCGATTTCAAAAAGCTGCAGACGGAACATTTTTTGCGGCAATAGAGCCGCTTTATAATGTATTGTCTCTAATTGTACCACATTGTAAAGATCGCTTCTCTGACCAGAAATGGGTAATTTACGATTTAAAGCGACAATACGGATATTACTATGATCTTGTAAATGTATCAGAGTTTCAATTTCAAAACAAAGAAGCTCATCATATATCCGGGTTACTAAGTGAAAATCAGATGCATCCTGACGAAAAACTATTTCAAAAACTTTGGAAAGAATATTTTAATGCCATTAATATTAAAGAGCGAAATAATCCAAAGCTACATCGTCAAAACTTGCCGGTCCGCTATTGGAAATATTTGACTGAAAAACAAAAATAGTATCACTGTGGAGGGGATTTTCTCTTTTAAAATTTGATTATCAACCCATTCATATATCAAATAATATTTAACATATTTATTTCTCGAAATTTTTCATCCCATACTGTTGTCAAATTAAAAAATGTGACTATCTTTGCAACGCAAAAGAAAAAAAGCGTTCTTTATTTGCAAAATGGTGCGGTAGTTCAGCTGGTTAGAATACATGCCTGTCACGCATGGGGTCGCGGGTTCGAGTCCCGTCCGCACCGCCAACAACAAAATTTCGGGGTGTAGCGCAGTCCGGTTAGCGCACCTGCTTTGGGAGCAGGGGGTCCCAGGTTCGAATCCTGGTACCCCGACATAAAGAGGAAGTTAAGTATATTAGCTTCCTCTTTTTCATTTATTTCAGTACGACTTTTGTGAGTTTCAAGAGACCCTTTAATTCTGAACATGTCTGTCTGAATATTTAAAGATTTTGGAATTCCCGGCTCTTATCAAAAAACATTTAAAAAGTATTCGAATCTACACAAAAGACGAATCGGTTATTCGGATTCAGATACAGAATTGACCGTTTTTGTTTCCATGAATATGTCATTTAGCCTAAGCTATCGGCTACACATTACCCATCAAGTATAAAATAAATTTAGGGGGATCACTTATTTATGTATATAGCAGATATATTTACTTTTTAGCTATTAAAAATACGAAAAGCTATAGCAGCCAAGAGAAAGTAATTTTTTGCAAAAAGTTATTCTGATATCTTAGAACTTAAAATATAATGAAAGTAACAACCTCTATTCATTCCTGATGTTTCTGTTATAACGTAAGTTTGTTCTAATTTCCATCCTTCTTTTGCCATATAATTTAATGCATTCAACATTGACGTAAATTGTTTAGATTTTACTTTTTCTGCTTGTTGTTTAATTTTATTGTTAGTCACTTCACCAAAAAAAATTTCCACCTTTATCTTCTTTCCTGAGAAATTTCCTTCACCTATTATTTCACAATAAACGGATTGACCATTTTGGGATTCTTGACAGTAAGTAGATAATGCTACACTCATAATTAATAATAATGATAAAAATAGTTTCTTCATAAATTAATGTTTTGGTTTGTAAATATATTTATTATTAATAATCACAATTTTACAAAAAAAATAAAATAACAAAACTAAATCCTATTTTATTATTCTATATCATATCGAATTTTTTATTGAAATCAATTTATAGACTACTAAAAATTTTCCCTTGAGTAATACTTCAAAAACAGAAATCGTACTTATCTTTTTCAAAGAAACATCAAATGAAAGATTTTCATCGAGCTCTGCCAATAAGTATGTATTATCAATTTATAAATTTGGCATTGTTCCTAAGTTGTATTTGCC
The DNA here is from genome assembly GCA_949297285.1 of uncultured Bacteroidales bacterium. Classification (GTDB taxonomy): domain Bacteria; phylum Bacteroidota; class Bacteroidia; order Bacteroidales; family Coprobacteraceae; genus Coprobacter. The sequence continues at coordinate 47,943 of CASFRL010000033.1, read as the reverse complement.
TTAATCGGAATCAGCAAATATTCCGCATAATTGCCGATCATAATTAGGGTAAAACTTTCTTTTCCTTACAATGTTCTTTATCGGAACTGTCCCCCTTACAAAACTTTCGAGACATCTTAAAACAGTTTTCCCATAGAATATATATAAATAAAGGCAAACCCTTGAATGGTCTGCCTTTTATAAAGAAAGGTTGCATCTTAGGATGCGATGAAACTCCGAATAACAGGATTTGAGTGCCCCCTTCTTTTGTAATCCACCGTGCATAAATGCATACCTCTCGGCGTGGCCCGCCATTAGAAGAGAAAGCTTAGTTCTCGGTATTTCATAAGATTTGATGAGTTTCCCAATCTACTAGGATGCAACCTTATGTCTTAACCAACTTTCAGTATTACAAATATAGTGAAAGTCATTCAATAATCAAACTTTTCAGATAAAAAATAAGGCTTCTTACTTAAGAAACCTTATTTTTTTATGTTGAATATTGGTATTTAAGCCTTTTTTGCCTGTTCTACAATAGCTTTGAATGCTTCGTTATTATTCATAGCTAAATCAGCAAGCACTTTACGATTGATTTCGATACCTGCTTTATGTAAAGCTCCCATTAGTTTAGAATAAGACATTCCTTCCAAACGGGCAGCGGCATTAATACGTTGAATCCACAATGCTCTGAACTCGCGTTTTTTAGCTTTGCGGTCACGGTAAGCATAGGTTAAACCTTTTTCCCATGTATTTTTGGCTACGGTCCAAACATTTTTTCTAGAACCATAGTAACCTCTGGTTAATTTTAAAATTTTCTTTCTTTTTGCTCTTGAAGCAACGTGATTTACTGATCTTGGCATAGTTTTACTTGTTTTGAATGTTAGCGTCACTTCCTCACGGAATGATCTTTAAGCTACAACATTCGGTTAATAAAATTTTAAACTCGCTTTTTGTTTTAAAAAATCAATGGCCTTATTTCATGCACAATAACTCTTTTACATTATTGATATCTGCAGAAGATACAAGTGTAAAGTGAGTAAGATTTCTTTTTTGTTTTTTAGTCTTCTTCGTCAGAATGTGACTTTTGAAAGCATGTTTTCTTTTGATTTTTCCTGATCCGGTAAGGACGAACCTTTTTTTGGCACCGGAGTTAGTTTTCATCTTTGGCATTTTGCTAAATTTTAATTTACTTATTACTGTTATTTATATGATTGAGTTACCTCAATTTTTTTATTTTTTCTTAGGTGTAAGCATGATAATCATGCGTTTACCTTCAAGAACAGGCAACTGCTCTACCCGGCCATAATCTTCTAAATCATTGGCAAACCGAAGCAGAAGGACTTCTCCCTGTTCTTTGAATAATATAGAACGACCTTTGAAAAAGACATACGCCTTGACTTTTGCTCCTTCTTCAAGAAAACCTTTTGCATGCTTTAATTTAAAATTATAATCATGGTCATCGGTTTGTGGTCCGAAACGTATCTCCTTTACGACGACTTTTGTCGATTTCGCTTTTTGTTCTTTCAGTCGTTTTTTCTGCTGATAAAGGAATTTCTGATAATCCGTAATCCGGCAAACAGGAGGAACCGCATTTGGAGAAATTTCCACAAGATCAAGTCCTTGATCTTCGGCAATCTGCAAAGCATCCTGAATAGAATAGACCCCTTGTTCTACATTTTCTCCCACCAATCGAACTTCTTTTACTCTGATTTTTTCATTGGTGCGGTACAAATCTTTCATTCCCTCATTCTTTTTGGAAGGGAAGTCTTTGTTTACTCCTAAATTGTTTTTTTTCTCCATTCAATTACCATTGGGTTATCATTTTTTCAACTTCTTCAGTCAGAAGCTCGGCAAAGGTAGTAATTTTCATCGAACCTTTATCACCTTCACCCTGTTTTCTTACAGAAACTTCGTCATTTTGTTCTTCTTTTTCTCCGACAATCAGCAAATAAGGAATTCTTTTCAATTCATTATCCCGTATTTTCCGTCCGATTTTTTCATTTCGATCGTCCACAGTCGTTCGTATATCTTGCATTTCGAGCTGTGCAGCGACTTTATGGGCATAATCGTTGAATTTTTCACTGATCGGCATCACGACGACTTGTTCCGGGGTCAGCCATAATGGGAATTTTCCGGCTGTGTGTTCGATAAGTACAGCGACAAAACGCTCCATCGATCCGAAAGGTGCACGGTGTATCATGACCGGACGATGTTTCTGATTATCGCTTCCCGTATATTCAAGTTCGAAACGTTCCGGCAGATTATAGTCGACTTGGATTGTTCCCAATTGCCAACGACGTCCGATAGCGTCTTTTACCATAAAGTCAAGTTTCGGTCCATAGAAAGCGGCTTCGCCCAATTCTACCCGGGCATTCAGTCCTTTTTCCTGGCAAGCTTCGACGATTGCACGTTCGGCTTTTTCCCAATTTTCATCAGAGCCGATATATTTATCCCGATTATTCGGATCACGTAAAGAAATTTGAGCTTCAAAATTCTTAAAATCGAGGGCTTTGAAAATAATGAAAATTATGTCCATTACTTTTAAGAACTCGTCTTTCAATTGGTCGGGACGGCAGAAAATATGAGCATCGTCTTGAGTAAAGCCTCTTACCCTCGTCAATCCATGCAATTCTCCGCTTTGTTCATAGCGATATACGGTACCGAATTCGGCAAACCGCAAAGGCAATTCTTTATACGAACGAGGGAATGCCTTATATATTTCGCAATGATGCGGGCAGTTCATCGGTTTCAATAAAAATTCTTCGCCTTCTTCTGGAGTGTGGATCGGTTGAAAAGAATCTTTCCCATATTTGGCATAATGACCAGATGTTACATATAATAACTTATTTCCGATATGCGGAGTTATTACCTGTTGATATCCAAATCGTTTTTGAATGCGGCGCAGGAAATTTTCGAGGCGGTCACGCAAAAGCGCTCCTTTCGGAAGCCACAATGGCAATCCCTGCCCTACGGCCGGAGAGAAAGTAAACAATTCAAGTTCTTTTCCGATTTTCCGATGATCGCGTTTCTTGGCTTCTTCCATCAACGCCAGATATTCATCCAGCATTTTCTTTTTAGGGAAAGAGATACCGTAGATACGAGTTAGTTGATGACGTTTTTCATCTCCACGCCAATATGCACCGGCAAGTGATGTTATTTTGATCGCCTTTATGGGTGCGGTATTCGGTAAATGCGGACCCCGACAAAGATCGGTAAAGTTTCCTTGTGTATAGGTAGAGATCGTTCCGTCTTCCAACTCAGAAATCAATTCTACTTTATATTCTTCATTCCGGTCTCCAAACATCTTCAAGGCATCGGCCTTGGATATATCTTGACGGACAATCGGCTCTTTTTTGGCAACGAGTTCGGCCATTTTTGCTTCGATAGTAGCAAAATCACCTTCCTTAATCGTTGCTTCACCGGGATCTACATCGTAATAGAACCCGTTTTCGATTGCCGGACCGATTCCGAATTTAATGCCAGGATACAATTCTTGCAAAGCTTCTGCCAATAAGTGCGCTGAAGAGTGCCAGAATGCGTGTTTACCTTCAGGGTCGTCCCATTTAAACAATTTTATTGTCGCATCTTCATTTATGGGACGAGAGATGTCCCACTCCTGCCCGTTTACCGATGCAGCGAGAACATCTTGTGCCAATCGGGGGCTAATACTTTCGGCTATCTGTAACGGAGTAGTGCCCTTGGCAAATTCTTTAACCGATTGATCGGGAAAAGTTATTTTTATCATAATCTTTGCTTTCTTGTCGCGTGTAGCAACATGTGCAATACAACACGCAAAATGTTACAATTGTTTTTATAATTTTTTTTCTATAACTCTTTTTCAAGAGTTATTTTATCAAGAGCACAAAAGTAATAATTATTTTAATATTGAAGAATCCTTTTCTTAAGAAAATGATTTAAGTATGATTATAGATTGTTCGATTTGCCAGACATCATAAAAAACGATAAAGAAAAGTGGTATTTTTCTCTTGACGCAAATTGCCGAACACATCAAAAAAAAAGAATTTGCAATTTCTTAATTACTGACAATTCGCCGTCTTTCTTAATCGCTCAATCTTTTAATAACATTGTATGCAGAAACGATTCCTAATTCTCCGGCTTTGCTCAAATCTGCAATACCTTTTTGTGTTTCACCTAAAAAGACATATACCAATCCTCTGTTAAAATAGGCATCTGAGAAATCGGGACGTAAACGAATCGCTTCATTGTAATCGGCTAATGCTGCCTTGAAATCTTTCTGGGCACATCTGACGTTTGCCCGGTTATAATAAGCATATACAAATTGTGGCGCTAACTCTATGACTTTATCATAATCACGCAAGACCATTTCATAATCTATTCCGAAAGATTTGTTTTTATCCGGGGACAAATTGGATGACAATATTGAAGAGGACGTCTTTTTCGACATGCCGAATGCTTCCGGAAAAGTCCGGTTGTTCGGAGAATCGAAATCTTTTGTATAGGTTTCATACTCAATTTGTTTAAATCGAACTACGGCTCGCATGAAATAAGCTAATACAAAATTATCACTCAACTGTATTACACGGTTAAGATCATCTAAAGAACTGGCAAAATCCTGTATCAGCATAAAATCGATAGCTCTTCCAAAATACGGTACAGCATTACGCGGATTTATCTCTATCAATTTAGAATAATCATTGATCGATACAAAATGTTTATTGATCTTAGCCGAATCCAATGCAAGCTCGGCATTCGTCAATAAAACTTTATACGGCAATATTTTAGCCCTATTTAAATTTTCTACTTCAGCGACAAAGGAGACAGTAGGTTTTAGTTGATCCGGTTTTTCGTAATAAGAAAGGACAAATGCCGGTGCGATTTCTATGTTAAAGTTTTTATCTTGCACTCGACCTCTTATCTCATTGGTATATTTGCTCTTCATATCGGTATTGTCTGCAACCAGCAACCGATCGAATTTATTTATATTCTTGTCCGATTCTTTGCGCACCTTTTCCGGATCTTTGTCCGTTTCGTTATTCTCAGAAGCTATATTGTCAGCAAGCTCGGTATCATTATCGTTCGTATTTCTCTGCTTTTTCTGCTGCTCATATAAATTTATAGCTTTTTGATAATCCGATTTTCCTCCGGAAATATCACCGGATTTTCGTTTGGCTTCAGATCGAGCATAGTATCCCGAATAAAAATCCGGATATTGATCTAAGACTTTATCATAATCTTTAATCGCCGCTCTGTAATTCCCCAGTTCGTCATACAGTACTGCACGATTATAATATGCAAAATAATTATCCGGTTCATATTTCAACACAAAAGCAAAATCTTCTATCGCTTTGTTTCTTTCTCCCACTTGTGCTCTCAATAATCCCCGATTATAATGAGCCATCAAATTGTTGGGATCGATTTCTATAACTCTATCATAATCGGCCATTGTCCCCCTTAAATCGTCGAGGTGGTATTTTATCAATGCTCTATTGATATAATATGCAGACATATTGGGATCGAGCCGTAAAGCTTCGTTCATGTCGTTCAAAGCATCTTGATAATCTTTTGTATATTGAAACTTTATAATAGCCCGTTGTGCGTACGCATAAGAAAGATGTTTGTCTAACGATATGGCTTTGTCTATATCCTGAATTGCCTTTAACGTATCTTTCCTTTCCAGCCAGAACTGGCTTCGGCTCAGATATCCGTTGTAATAGGAAGGGTGTGTTTCGATGAGTTTTTCAAAACTCTTTTCGGCATCATCATATTTTTTTAATTGCACCTCTGCTATTGCCTTGTTTCCTAAAAAGACCCGGTCTTCGGGTGCATATTTCAATCCTTCGTTATAATCATCGATAGCACCTTGATAATCGCCTAAATTCTGACGGGCAATTCCCCGAACCTGATATGCACCTGTAATGAAAGGGTTACGTTCGATACACAAATTACAATCCTCTTCGGCTCCGCTGAAATCCTCTAAACTCAATTTGGCGGCAGCTCTATAAAAATAAGGCTCTGCCATATACGGTTTAACTTTTATGACCTGATTGAAATATTGTATCGAGAGTATATAGTCTTCAAAGTAGAGCGCATTTCGCCCAATATTCATTACACGTTCTGTATTCAATTGTGCGTGAAGTGAAATAAGCGAACATATTATTCCGAAAAGCAGTAAAATAATCTTTTTTAAAGATATTATATAAGGGAACCGTATATTCATTCTTCGATATTTCTTTTTATTTATGTTTTTTATGATAAAGGCTTTATTGCAAAATCTTTCGATGCCTCATAAAAAAGTTGCAATAGGCAGCTCGATCAAAATAATGTCATCTCTCGAACTGACGTTTTCATAATAATTTTTATTTTAAATGCACTAAAAACCTATTTGACTGCATTAAAGTTGCAAATTTAGGGATTTTGTAGAATAAAATTTTATTCTAATATCATATTTTATAGCTTTTTCTTTCTTGTAAACAAACAAAATCATGATTCATTGCCTTTTTGTTATTGTAACCTTTATTTTTCGAACTTATTCATTGCACTATTGTCGGGAATATGAAAGTATTATAAAAAATTACCATAATCGCCTGCAATATTTAAATGTGATATATCAACTCTTATCAAAAAATTATTAAAATAACAAAGGAAAGTTGAAGAATAAAAATTTATCCGATCATAAAGTATCATTTCTGATTAATCTTCGTAAATTTGTTACTGCTTTTTAGAAAGCAATGAACAAAATTTAAAGAAATAAATTAATCATGGAGCAAAAATTTATCATAACCGTAGGTCGTCAATATGGAAGCGGCGGACGAGAAATCGGGAAAAAATTAGCACAACTGTTCGGCATCGCTTATTATGATAAAGAGTTGATACAAGAGGCCTCGAAAGAGAGTGGACTTAATGCCGAGTATTTTGAGAAAGCCGATGAAAAGGCTCCCGGGTCTTTACGTCATATGCTTTCGATGAGTTGGGCATCCTTGGGAAGCACAGTCGGCAGTGACGGTTCATTATGCAATGAAAATATTTTCAAATACCAATCTAATGTTATCCAGCGAATAGCCCACGAACACTCTTGTGTAATTGTTGGGCGATGTGCCGATTATATATTAAGAGATCTTCCGAATTGCTTCAATATATTTATTCAAGCTCCTATGCAAACCCGGGTAGAAAGGATCGTCAATGCAGAAGGCATTGATGTAAAGGAAGCTCTTGAAAAGGCTGAAAAGATAAATAAACGTCGTGCTGCTTATTATAATTTCTATACCGATAAAGAATGGGGAAATTCTGCCTCTTACCATTTATCGATAGACTCCTCTATTTTAGGAGCCGAAGAAACGGCGCTTTTTATTAAAAGGTTTATCGATCTGAAGTTGAGTAAATAAAAAATTTCTATTTATTATGATAAAAAGAGTTGGATTTATTGCCGTCATTTTACTATTCGGCTCATCGGTTTTGTCTTATGCACAAGGATTAAAAGACTTGTTAAATTCTTCGAACGTAAAAGATGCCGTATCGAACTTGATATCGGGAGTTAGTGGTATTAAACAATCCGATTTGCAAGGTACTTGGAAATATGCGAATCCGGCATGTGCTTTCATAAGTGATGATTTTTTAAAGAAAGCCGGAGGTGCTTTAGCCGCCAATGAAATCAGTGAAAAATTATCCGATATATATGAAAAAATAGGAATTACCCCTACAAATTTTGGTTACACGTTTGCCGACAGTACATTCGTAAACAAATTTATGGGACGCGATATTAAAGGTATATATACTCTAAATACCGAGACTCAAGAAATTGACTTGCAATACCAAATTGCAGGATTGATAAATATCGGAAAGTCTGAAGCTAAGGTAGAAAAATCGGGAAATAACATCTTGTTATTGTTCAATGCTGATAAGTTATTACAAATACTGACTAAAATATCATCGGCATCGAATAATGCAACAATCAAGACAATAGGATCTGTCGCCGAAGGATATGACGGTATGCTGATCGGTTTTGAGTTAAGCAAGTAAGAAAGATACCTATTCGGTACAAGATACAAAAAAAGACGTGCATTCTTAAATTTTAAATGTACGTCTTTTTTATATTTATTATCCGATTTTATCTCTTAGGTATTACAAACGTATTTATCGAACGGGGTGACAACTCGACCGATAATACAAATTTCCCAATTCTTATTTTCAGAGGACGACCAATATTTTCTTCATTTGCGGTTACAATTACAATCGAGTTATTCGGATTTCTGAATGCCAATAAATTATCATATTTTCCCGAAATTGCGATTCTTCGTGCTCCAGGTTGTATAAAATGGCTGAATTGTTTCATCAAATAATATTCCGGAGTATATTTGAATGTTTTTGTCTCTTTATCGACAGAAATTAAAGAGTTCTGGCGCCAAAACCAATGACTCAATCCGTTCTCTTCCAATGAAATATTCCAATACATATAGGCTGATGCTCCGTTACTGAAATAATGTTTCATCAAATTCCATGTATAAAAGCAATAATCCCAACTGTTTTTTCCATCACCGCACTCGCTTTCGGTCTGCATCAATTTCAAATCCGGATATTTCTCATGAATTGCTTTAATGGCTCCTTTTCCAGCCCACTGAAATCCGATAGCCGAGATATATTTACCGGCGTCGCTTTTCATGACGGTATCGATCATCAGATCATTTTTCCGCTCCATTGTGCCGAATAAAATCTTTACTCCTAATTTCTGCATTTCCGGGCCTAAATATTGTCCGACAAAACGGGCCAAAGACTCTGCGGTCCAAATACATGAAGGGAATATTTGACAAGAGTTAAACTCATTTTGCGGAGCAACCATATCGATGTGGATACCTTCTGTTCTGTATGCCTCGATAAATTTCTTAAAATAGAGTGCATAAGCTTGTAAATAGTCCGGTTGTTGAATAAACATGTCGGCTCCTTCAGCTCCTTGCTGATCGGGTGTCAGTTGGTTTAATGACGTCAAATTATCATCGACTCCCAATTGCTTCAGATTTTCCTGTACGGTTTCCGGAGATTGATACATACAAGCATAATGTTTATTATACTTCATCCACGTAGGCGGACACCAAGGAGATGCCCATATCTTTAAATCGGGACGAATAGCCAATGCCGATTTAATGAACGGAATTAATGTTTCTCTATCATTGGCAATCGAAAAATTTTTCATTTCAAAGTCTTTATCCGTTTCATTATAGGAATACCACTCTCTCGAAAAGTCATTTGCCCCTATCGGCATTCGTCCCATACTGAAATTCATCCCTTCTTTGCTGAAAAGATCTTTGAATATTTGTTCTCTGTCTTTTGTGCTCAACTCAGACAATGATGTCCATCCCAGTTCATTAAAACAAGCTCCAAACCCGTCTATTTGCTGCATAGGATTATTTACAAAAATTTCGACATCTGTACTATCATCAGACTCCAGCATCACGATATCCGAGTGTGGGACAAACAGAGAATCAGCAGTTGTACTCACCCATCCGACTAAAGGATTCTTATGTTGCGTACATGCACAAAACAGAATGCCAAAAATAAAAATTGAAAGTAAATTTTTCATGATAATCATTTTTATATGTGTGTATTAGAAAGAACAATATTAAGGAAACGAAGATACAGAAATTTTATATTATTTCTACTTTTTTAAATCTTCAATCTTAGAGATATATAAATTTTTCTTATTGGACACGATGATAGAAAGAATCTAAATTTTGTTGAAACTTTTCCCAGTATTGTCCTACGTAATAACCATCGACAAAACCATGGTGAAAACTCATTGCAACAGGCATTTTCTTAACTCCGTTCTCTTCGGTTATTTTCCCGAAAATAGACAACGGCATATTTTCTCCTGCGTTTTTCGGAAATTGGAATTGCATTCCGGTAAAGCTATACCACGGATTGACACTGATAACGACAACATCTTTTTCTGAATCGAGGCTATATGCATCCCCTAAACCTTTTTGTGCAAGATCGATCTGCTCTTGAATCGATGCGACAAATTCTTTTAACGAAGGTTTGTAAGGAACTATTACCGAAATAAAAGAATGATCAGGAAGCGAAACTGCCGTATTGAGCCTTATCGAATCGAAAAGCCAGACTTTACCTTCTATCTGCCTGTAACGTAATGGCTCTATTTCATTCACGGCTTTTAAAGAAGCGTACATCGCCAATTGCGAAAACTTTATATTTAATTGTTTTGATGCGGCATAAGCATTCGAGACGTCAACAAAAGATGTTACAGTATAGTACGGATTTGTAAAATCTTTAAAAAAGAGATAATTCTCTTTTCTTTCCCAATTATCGATATCAATCTTTTGTCTCATTTTCTATCGGTTTATATAAGATTTATAATAAAAAAGCCCGATTTTTATGTTGGAAATCAGGCTTTTACTGGTTTATAATAAAGATATTTTACTCTTTTTCTGCTTTTTCTGTTTCCTCTTTTTCTTCAGAAAATTCGGCAAGGCCTTTTTCTACGAGCAAATTATACCAACTCAACAATTTCTTTATATCGGTCGGATAAACTCTGTCTCGATCGAAATCTGGTAAAATCTCTGCAAAATATTTTCGCAATGTTTCCGGGTCTGATTTAAGATCGATAGACGCTACTGCGCCATTTTCCTTTTCCTTGATTTTTGCCAATACGTCTCTTAAATGAACCTCTCCACCTTCGGTAAAAATAGCGATATCGCCTAATGATATGACTTTATCATGAGCATACGCAGGAGTTCGTTTCCCGGTAATAATAGATTCTACAATCAACATATTTTTGGCTTGTGATACCAATTTATATAATCCGGGTTTTCCGGATATGGAAAGAATTTTTTTCAACATAATATTGTAGTAATTTTTAGAGATTAAATCGGTGCAAATGTAATATTCAATATTTAATTTATCAATCGTTGTCGGCTTTTTTGTGCCAAAAGATTCTTAACATTACAGTTTCTCCTCAGAACTTAAGCAATTTAATATTTGCGGAATCAGAGGAATTTTACCATCATTCAAGATAACTCGATCTGCTTTTCTACATTTTTCAGTCTCATCCAACTGAGCCGACATTCTTTGTCTCACCTCCTTTTCCTCGCAATTATTTCTTGCCATTACACGATAAATGCGTATATTTTCCGGTGCTGTAACCGCCCATACTTCATCGACGGAAGACTCAAATCCTGATTCGAACAAAATTGCAGACTCCATAAAAACAAAAGCCGTCTTTTGTCGTAAGCGCCAAGACTTGTAATCTTGTCGCACTACAGGATGAACAATTGCATTGATTTTTTGCAGCAATAACGGATCGGTAAATATGAGACGAGACAACATCGCTTTATTCAGTTCATCACCTGTATAGATATCGGCTCCCAATATGCCAATAAGGCTTTCTCTTATCTTCGGATGAGTATTCATTAATTTTTTTGCCTCTGCATCGCTATCATATACCGGAAAGCCTAATATTCGCAAGAAATGACTGACCACTGATTTCCCCGATCCGATCCCCCCTGTTATTCCTATCGATCTCATTCTACTTTTTCCTCCAAAATATACTCTACGCTATCCGGATATATTTGCAAATGTTTGATAAACGGAGGCTGTTTCAAAACTTTTACCGCCAATTTATTTTTTAAATTATCATTTTTTATTTGCTCATAGACTATCCCGACTTCCACATCTCCTGTCGTAATTTTCGAAAAATGGCTGATCGGAAGCATATAACTGACTTCAACCGTAGCTGGGAAAAGAAGCATTGTCATATTATCCGGAATATTCTCGGTATTAACGGTAAGTGTCATTTTCTTCATCGTTATTTCTTCCACAGGAATTGTAACATTAACTTTGTCAGGGACAATTTTAGCCCCTCTTATTTTTTTTATCGAAATATTATGGATTGCCGTGTCGGATAAATTCCTTAAAATAAACGAATCGGTTTCTATCGTTTTAATAGAATTCAGAATATACGAAGGAGCATATACCGTAACGGAGTCGACATTAGATGATATTTCGCCATTGATAACGCATTGCGGTATTGTCGATACAGAGCCCACCAAGCGCAATTTATATTTAGCTCCTTTATTTTGAGAATAATATAAAGATATAGAGTCTGGCGATACAGAAACCAGTGCCGTCGTGTTTTTAAGTCGTTTACGAACTAAAGTATTCAATTCCGATAGAGAGATCGTAAACTGTCCGCGTTTGTTTTGGTATTGATTAAAGTCTATTTCGATCGGAGCAAAACGATCTATCATGTAATTCATCATAGTCGTTCCATTATCCCGTATTCGGATATCCAGATGTTGTGCATAATCGTTTGTAATCATTACTTTGTCCGGGACATTGACAAAACGAATCGGTATCTTAAACGAGGCTTCAACCTCTTCATTTAACGATTGCAATATCCAGAAAAGAAACGATAAACCCAAAAACAGGATAAAAGTAATAACTTCTTTACTCCTTTTGCTATGTAAAAAAACGTTTGCATTATGCATCCATTTTTTTACATTGATTTGAATATAACGTCTTATAGTCTCTCTCATGTGAACAACAGATTCTAATAAAAACAAAGATAAAGTTTTTTATTCAGTATAGAATTATAAATAAAAAACTTTATCTTCAATGATTTTAAAATCTTCTATAAAACGTCTGTCAACCTAAGCTTTAGGCTTGAGTTGTCGTTGTCGAATCTGCTGCAGTAGCATATATCGAAGATCTGTCGATGCGGATGCGTACATTCTCAGCAACTTCCAATACGATAATATTATCTTTTATTTCTTTAATTTTTCCATAAATACCACCGGCAGTAACGACTTTGTCTCCGACTTTCAATGATTCACGGAATTTCCGAATTTCTTTTTGTCTTTTTGTCTGAGGACGAATCATGAAAAAATAGAAAATGGCAACTAAAGCAACCATCATGATTATGCTTGACCATCCGGCTCCTTGTCCTTGTTGTTGCAATAAAATTGTCAATAACGTCATAATTTCAATTTATTTGTTAAACGATTAAAATTTAATTATCAATATAAATAACAAAGATATGAGAAAAAAGTGAGATTAAAAAAAATAATATAAGAATGAAATAATATATATTTACATTTTATCGATTAAAACTCCATCTTTTTTCAATTGTGAAATAACCGCGTCTAATATTCCATTTATAAAATGTCCGCTTTTTACGGTACTATACGATTTCGCAATTTCTATATATTCGTTCAATGTTACTCTGACCGGAATACTCGGGAATGATTTTATCTCTGCAATGGCAACCAGCATAATCACAATGTCCATAAACGCAACCCGATCGATTTCCCAATTTTTGGTGTGTTGATCGATCAGCTTTTTATTGGCTTCAACATTCATGAGCGTTTGTCTGAAGAGAGTTTTGGCAAACTCGATATCTTCATCGTCTTTAAACATCGGTAGAAGTTCCTGTTCTGCCCCTTTGCTCTCGTCGAAACGCTTGATTGTCTTCAGTACAAAAGTTGAGATCGTTTCCAAATCATCATTCCAATAAAGGCTTTTAGCTTCCAGAATTTCGGATAAATCTTCATCCTCTACAATAATGTGCTTAAAGACCTTTTTCCAAAAATCTTGATCGACTGCATATGAATCTTCTTCGGAGGTTATGTATGCTTTATAAAAATCCGAGGCCAGAATACGATCTAACATAATGCGGATAAAATCAGGTTCGTTTACCCATGACAGAGACTGACGGTTGATATATTCATTCAACATCCGGTTTTCTCTTAATTGGGCGATAAATCGATTGTTCACCAAACGGGTATCCGGATTTTTCTCTGCTGCGGTTGCCGTATATTTAAAACGGGCATTTTCTATGCGTTTACTTTGGGCATTTGTTAATTCGATCATTAAAATCAACAAATAGTGATATAGCTCATATGCTTTCTCTAAACTGAAAAACAACTCTTTTTCCGAAGTATTTATATCTTTATCTTTATTCAGTAAATGAGAATAAACTATTTGTACAATTTTGATTCGGATTAAAATTCGATTCACCATTTTAAAAGATCTTTTTTGTATTATGCGGCTGCAAAGGTATTATTTTTTTGTTGTAGTTCGACTTAAAAAGCTGTTTTTTTCGCAAAACCGGTATAAGAAAAATGCGGCCTCTTCTTATTTTTAAAATGTTATTGCAAAATATTTGTTTCTTCAAAATAAAATAGCATATTTGCATTTATTATATAATTAATAAAATATTTCATTACAACACATTAGAATTTTACTTAATATGGAAAATCTAAGAAAGGAAGACACTTCCAATAAAAAGGAAAATGACATAGTATTTACCAAAACCTTGAAAGCTGGAAAAAGAATCTATTACTTAGATGTTAAAAAGAACAAGAAAGATGAATTTTTTCTGGCTATCACGGAAAGTAAAAAAATAATATCCGGGGAAGATAACAATCCTACCGTTCAATTTGAAAAACATAAGATCTTTTTGTATCAAGAGGATTTTGAGAAATTTACGACTGGGCTCAATGAAGTAATGTCATACATTAAGGAGAATTCTCCAGAGAAAGGCAATATTGAAGAAAATCAAGATACTTTATAATAAAGTACTGATAAAGCCCGATACCAGATTAATGAATTTCGGAATGTATGTAACTAAATATAGAAATACCCAATTTATATAGGATAGAATATCGATTTATAAAAATCCAACTTTAAAAACTTCCACAGTTTATTCATCTATTAATTTCTCGAATTATATTCGAGATAGGTTCGTTTGTGCTTGCCTTATTCCGGATTCTGTATATTGTCAGACCGATATTTCGCAAGCACAAACCATAAAATTGCATAAAGCAATAACTCTTTATTTTAGTTCTTCTTTCAAATATTGTGCAGTATAGGAGTTTGTTACCTTACATATCTCTTCCGGTGTACCGGTAGCCAGAATACGGCCTCCCTCCTGCCCGCCTTCGGGTCCCATATCGATAATATAATCGGCAGATTTTATTACATCCATATTATGCTCGATTACTAAAACGGTATTTCCTTTATCCACCAAACGGTTGAGTACATTCAATAAAACCCGTATATCTTCAAAATGCAATCCGGTTGTCGGTTCGTCCAATATATAAAGAGTCTTTCCCGTATCTTTTTTAGATAATTCGGTTGCCAACTTCACCCGTTGACTTTCACCTCCCGAAAGAGTTGTAGATGGCTGTCCCAATTTTATATAACCCAGACCGACATCTTGAAGTACTTTTATCTTGTTCAATATCGCCGGAATATTTTCAAAAAATTCGACAGCCTGATTGATCGTCATATCAAGGACATCGGCAATAGATTTACCTTTGAAACGTACCTCTAACGTTTCACGATTATATCGTTTTCCGTGGCACTCTTCACAAGGGACCAATACATCCGGCAAGAAATTCATTTCGATAGTCTTATATCCGTTGCCTCCGCAGACTTCACAACGACCGCCTGCAACATTAAAAGAAAAACGCCCCGGTTTATACCCTCGGATTTTTGCTTCCGGAAGATCGACAAAGACATTCCGTATATCTGAAAATACGCCCGTATAGGTTGCCGGATTCGAACGGGGTGTACGTCCTAACGGAGATTGATCGACGTTGACAATCTTGTCTATATATTCCAAACCCTCTATGTTTGTATAAGGAAGAGGTTCCCGCTGTGCACGGTAAAACAGGTGACTGATTATCGGTTGCAGCGTCCCGTTGATCAAACTCGATTTTCCACTTCCAGAAACCCCCGTTACACAAATAAACTTTCCCAATGGAAATTCGACAGTAAGGTTTTTCAGATTATTCCCTGTTGCACCTTGTAAGACTATGGATTTTCCGTTTCCGGTTCTTCGCTTTTCCGGGACAGGTATTTTTAAATTTCCAGTTAAATATGCGGCTGTCAAAGTATTCGTTTTCAGCATCTCCTCCGGAGTTCCCGTAAAGACAACTTCTCCCCCAAGCCGTCCGGCTCTGGGGCCCATATCGATAATATAATCGGCTTCCAGCATCATTTCTTTGTCATGCTCGACTACGATAATGGAATTACCCGAATCCCGAAGTTGTTTTAGCGACCGTATCAATCGGGTATTGTCTCTCTGATGTAATCCGATACTGGGTTCATCCAATATATATAAGACATTTACCAATTGCGAACCTATTTGTGTCGCCAGCCGTATACGCTGACTTTCTCCACCGGAAAGAGTTGCCGATGGCCGATTCAGATTTAGATACTCCAGCCCGACATCTACCAGAAAATGCAATCTTGTTCGTATTTCCTTTAAAATTTCCTTTGCAATTGCTGCCTGTTTTGAGGACATTTGTTCCTCTATTGTATCCAACCAACGAGAGAGTTCAGCGATATCCATTTCGGCCAGATCGGAAATATTTTTTCCTTGTATGCGATAATGCAAGGCCTCTTCATTCAATCGGTGTCCATTGCATTGTGGACAAACGATCGTTTTCACAAACTGTCCCGCCCATTTCTGTGCCTGCGCAGTAGCTTCACTTTGCTGCTGCATTTCAATATATTTTATCAAGCCGTCATAAGAGAGGAAATAGTTCGAGTTTCCTAACGATTGATTTTTTATATTCAACCGTTCTTCCGTTCCATTTAGAATATCGTCCAAAGCTTCTTCCGGAATATCTTTCAATGGCGTTTTCAGCGTAACGCCATATTTCTCGCAAATGGCCTCTATTTGCCAGAATAAAAGGGCGTTTTTATATTTTCCTAACGGAACGATTCCGCCTTGATATATCGACAATTCAGGATCAGGAATTATTTTATTCTTATCAATAACATTGACATAGCCCAACCCTTTGCATCTGGGACATGCCCCTTGTGGAGAATTAAAAGAAAAATTATGTGGTGCCGGTTCACTATACGAAAGTCCGGTTTTCGGATCCATCAACATACGACTGTAATGTCGCACCTCTCCGGTTTCGACATCTAAAATCATAATTAATCCGTCACCCTGCTTCATAGCGACCTGTACGCTCTCTTTCAGGCGTCGTTCATCTTTTTCTGAAACGATCAACTTATCGATTACCAGTTCTACACTATGGTTTTTATAACGGTCGAGTTTCATCCCACGCAGAATTTCGCGCAATTCACCATCGACACGTACCGTTAAATAACCTTTTTTACGAACTTGTTCGAAAAGTTCCTTATAATGCCCCTTACGGTTTCTTACCAATGGAGCCAAAATATACGTTTTCCGGCCCTTATACCGTTCAAGAATTAAAGACAAAATTTGCTCCTCGGTATATTTTACCATCTTTTCTCCCGATATATACGAATATGCCTCACCGGCACGGGCGTACAAAAGCCTTAGAAAATCATATATTTCGGTAGTTGTTCCTACGGTCGAACGAGGGTTTTTATTGGTCGTCTTCTGTTCAATAGATATAACCGGGCTCAATCCCGTTATCTTATCTACATCGGGGCGCTCCATATTTCCCAAAAAATTGCGAGCATACGCAGAAAATGTTTCGATATAACGGCGTTGCCCTTCTGCAAATATTGTATCGAACGCCAATGAGGATTTTCCGCTGCCACTTAATCCAGTAATAACCGTAAAACTATTCCGGGGAATCTCAACATCTATATTTTTTAGGTTGTGTACACGTGCACCAAGTACTTCTATCTTATCGTCTTTATTAATCATCAACTACTCAAATTTTTATAAATTACGAATAACGAGGTTTAACGATATGTCAATCGATTATCCATTTTTTATTAAAAACAGGTATCTGACGCGTGCTGTAAAACAAATCGTCTTTTTCAGGGATCAATATTTTATACGTTTTTCCGCTTTTATTCGGAAGACTTCGATCTCTCAGCCATGAATTGAACTCTTTCAATTGAGCATACGTAATACCATGATTTTTTGCAAATACGGCAAGGTCTTCGATCGGAGTATTAACCAAAACTTCACGCGTACGTATCGGATGATACAATTGATGTTTTTTTACTGCAAAGCCAAAGCGATACGGTTCTTCAAGAATTTCCTTTAAAACCAAAGCTCTGAATACATAGCGAGATGTCTCTTCATTCAACCAAAGGTCGAAAGAAGAATCATGTTGTTGTTTTGTCAACTCATTCGATATCCTTCCCATACCGGCATTATAGGATGCCGCCACAGTTGTCCAACTTCCATATTTTTTATAAGCGGTTTTCAAGTAGCGACATGCCGCCTCAGTAGATTTTTCAATATTGAATCGCTCATCGACATAATCATTTACTTCGAGTCCCGACTCTTTTGCCGTAGAAGGCATGAGTTGCCACATCCCAGCAGCTTTTGCCGGAGATACTGCTCGAGGATTCAAATAACTCTCGATAGCTGCTAAGTATACAAAATCTTCAGGAATGCCGTTTTTTTTCAAAATAGGTTCGATTATCGGGAAATAACGATTAGCACGTTTCAGTATTAAAAGTGTATTCGAATGCATATAACAGAAGCTTGTCAATTCCCGATCATATCGCTCTCTCATATCGATTCTATCCAACTCGATGGTTTCTCCGCCCCATTTTACCTTTGTCGGGAAATCGGGCACGACATTGACTATAATCGAAGTATCGAGCTGATCTCTTTGCGGATTTTTAAATGAAACGATCGACAAAATGACCAACAACGGTATAATCAATACCATTGATATATTAATATATTTTTTTTTCATTTTCCAATCTATATGTTTTGCTTCAATTTCGAGGCCTTAAAATATTTATGTTACCTTTTAGTTTATAGTTTTGGTTATCTGCACCTTTAGCCTCTATTATATAGTAATAAACTCCGGGAGGTACCAATTTCCCTTTATATTTTCCATCCCACCCTTGCGACGGATCTGTAAAGCGAAACATCTCAACGCCCCATCGATTGAATATCCAACATCTGAAACTCACGATCGATTTGTAAGCGACTTTCCACTCGTCATTTACGCCAGGACTTGTCCCGGGAGAAAAAATATTCGGAGCTTCAAGAGAAGATTCCCCGATCGTTATTGTAAAAGAAGTATCTTTACTGCAATAAGAATTGGTAGCTTTCAATCTAACATATGTAGTCCCCTCACTATTAAATGTATAACGCAATATTTTGTCGGTATATATAGCATCGATTATCGGGTCATCTACCTCGTTCGGATCTTCTTGCATAAATTCCCATGCATAATAATTGTCTCCGCTTACATAAGCCTTAAATTCCATTTCTACGGGTGCCGAGCCACCGAAAACGCCGTCTTCCATATCCGATTGCAATTCGTTTATCGCTTTCTCCCGAAGCTGGGTAACGACTGCTTTCACCAATATTGCCCGGGAATCATACTCCTCGGATGTCGTAATTTTTTTTATCGCGCTATTCCATCCTTTATAAGGGATAGAATCGATCACGGTAAACAGTGTCTTTTCGTATGGCGCAGGAGCATACAAACTGATAGTTTCTCCACTTTTCGAGACTTCACATTGTACGGTATCATCCACCATTTTCAAATCCTTCAATATGTCATCCCATTTCCATGTCTTGAATGTAACGACCCGGTTTACAGATTTCCATTTCCCATCGGTAGTATAATACGGGATATCCAAACCGCTTCCGGCCAACCGCACTTGATTACATTGGTCGGTAAACTCTTCATCCGGATATAAAGATGCAACTTCTTTGTATGTCGATACCCACAAATATATTGAGACATCTCCTTGTTCGATTACGTACCCACAATCCTTTTCAGCCGTAGATAATACATTTCCCGTATGAAAAAAATCTTTGTCGTTTATTCCTGTTTGATGAAATTTATACCAATTGACGGTCGATCCGGATGTGGTATTGAAACGGATTGTCGCTTGTGATGAAGAAGGAACAACAAAAACATAATCCAGTCCGGTTTCCGATTTATTTACTCCCGTCCAACGATATGCTCCGGGGATTTCTACGGTTTGTGCACACAATAAAAATACCCAGAAAAAATATAGCGATAAAATACAAAATCTTTTCATCGATCATTCCTTAAACAGTTAATCGTCAAAGATACGGTATTTCGCAGAAAGAAATAAATAAAAAAACAAAAAAGGATTTTATAATCAATATATACGAATGAAGTTCATTAAAGTCGTTGTTGCAACAAGGAAAATTTTGTACCTTTGTTTTTTGTATGTATAAAAGGCAGAAATAAAAGAACAAATAATCCGATCTCATGATTGTAAAAAAGATTTTTTTTATACTTTTTGTTTCCTTCATCGGACATTTATCATTATTTGCTGATAATTTCCCGAAAAAATCAATAAATGGCAAAGGATTTTACTTATATAAAGTAAATAGTGCAGAAGGGTTCTATTCTATCTGCAAAAAATTCGATACTACCAAAGAGGAAATTCTTCAATATAACCCATCGGCCAAAAACGGTCTCAAAAGCGGGCAAGAATTACTGATTCCGATCAAAGGGGTTACTCAAAAAAAAGAAGATACGTCAAGTTTTATCCATACAGTATCTGTTGGCGAAACAATATATGCAATAGCCCGAAAATACCACATTGCACCGAATGCCATAATTGCTTTAAATCCGGATTCGGAAAAAGGGTTACGTGTCGGGATGAAACTGAAAATTCCCCAAACAGGGGCTGTAAACCCGAACGAGTCACAGAAACAAGACATGACCGGCCAATATATATACCATACGATTGCGCCTAAAGAAACCTTATTTTCTGTTGCCAAGAAATATGGCATTACCATAGATGACTTATTGAAACAAAACCCAGAATTGTCTTCATCTAACTTTACAATCGGTAAAGTCATAAAAATTGCCCCGAAAAAAGGACTTGAGAACGGTATTAAACGAAACACTCCCGAGACTTTCCCATACACGGTAAAGAAAAAAGAAACGTTATATAGTATTGCTCAACAATTCGGAATTACGATCGATGATATAAAAGCCTGCAATCCTGGAATCGGAGAAATAAAAAAAGACATCATTATCAATATTCCAAAAAAAGAATCTTCAACAGACCATTCACAAGCCTTATCGGACATGGGTGGAAAGGCATATAACTATGCAGAAAATGAGACGGGAAAAATCGATATTGCCGTTTTACTTCCCTTTATGCTTTCTCAAAAGGAGAATACCCGATCGGCTCTTTACTTAGAATATTACCAAGGATTTTTATTGGCAGTAGATAGCCTGAAAAAACAGGGCACATCTATCGATGTATATGCTTATGATACTGAAGGGAAAAGCTCTACTCTTGACAATATCCTATCAGATCCGCAAATGAGTTCGGTCGATTTGATTATCGGGCCGGCAGATAATTCTTTGATACAGAAAACCGCATCCTTTGCACGGAAGAATGGTATTGGCATGGTAAATGTTTTTTCATTGAAAAATGATGAAGCGAACCGCAACGCGAATGTTTTCCAAACCAACATTCCCCATTCATTCCTGTATTCGGAAACGGTAAACGAATTGATAAAACAATTCGGAGACAAACAAGTAGTATTTTTGATCGACAATGAAATCCCGGATGAAAAGAAAGACTTTATCAATCTGGTAAAATCGGAATTGCAACATAAAAATATTCAATTCAAAGATTATTACATCGACTCAGATCCGGAACTTACGGCATTGAACAATGATCTGTCGGAAAATGCAGATATTTTAGTCATCAACAATTCATCGACAAAAAATTCGGCAGGGAAAATCTTAGCATCACTATCGAAATTGAGAGATGACCGTCCCGATCTTTCGATTACATTGTTCGGGTATCCGGAATGGCAAACCTACACAAAAGAATATTTAAACAATTTCCACAAACTGAACACCGTTATTTTTACCCGATTCTACACCAATCCAACCGATTCCGAGTGGAAAGATTTTCAAAAAAAATTCTATTTCTGGTATAACAAAGATCTGATTAATGCCAATCCTAAATACGGTTTGTTGGGATTCGATACCGGAATGTATTTCTTAAACGCATTAAAAAAATACGGAAAAGATTTTGAGAACCATCTCGAGACAATCACCTCTTCCAGTCTGCAAACAGATTTTAAATTCCAAAAAATTGATGACCGGAGCGGTTTTATAAACAAGAGTTTTTACTTCGTTTATTTCAAACCCTCATATATTATCGAAAAACGGGTAATAAAATAAAGAGATGAAAAAGATTATCATAAGCAGCCTTATCTTATTTTGTTGCATCATTACAACTTCTGCGCAACGAAATTATAAACCAGAGTTTGCAATTGGCGGAAAGTTCGGTACCACACTCTCAAAAGTAACTCTTCGTCCAAGCGTCAGGCAAAATTATGAAATAGGCTATACCGGCGGACTATCTGTACGCTACATTGAAGAAAAATATTTCGGATTTATTATAGAATTGAATTATACGCAACATGGTTGGAATGAAAATTTCAGTGACGAAGGAGATTATAGTTACAGCCGTAAACTCAATTATATAGAACTGCCATTTATGACCCATATCTTTTTCGGAAATAAAAATTTCCGGGGATTTGTAAATTTAGGGCCTCAAGTAGGATTTCTTATATCAGATAAAGAGATTAGCAGTTTCGACTTAAAAGACCTTCCGAAATTTTCACAAACGTGGGAATCGACACAATACAATATGCCTATCGCCAATAAATTCGATTACGGAATTTGTGGAGGAGGCGGCATCGAAATAAAAGCCAAGAAAAGCAGTTTTATTCTCGAAGGACGTTACTATTTCGGACTTGGAGATTTTTTCAAAAACCGTAAAGCCGATTATTTTGCGACATCATCGAATCAAACAATCTCTGTCGCATTATCTTATATGCTCAACTTAAAATAGCACAAAACACACGTTCTGACAGAGAAGAATTACAGACGGTTCATTTTAAAGATAAGGCATCAGAATAAATCATAAAAACCGGTCTGCCAGTCACAGGCAAACCGGTCGACACATCAACTATAAAATCTAAAAAGTGATCAATAACTGTCGGCATGTACACCTTTTACCGCACGTCCTGAAGGATCGTTCATGTTCTTAAATGCTTCATCCCAAGCCAATGCTTCTGCCGTACTGCAAGCAACAGACGGAACCGAAGGCACCGACAATGCTGCACTTTTGCTCGGGAACAATTCTTCAAATATCGAGCGATAATAATATTCTTCTTTATTCATCGGCGGCTGTATGGGAAATCTTTCGGCAGCGTGAGCCATCTCTTCGTCAGAAACCATGCTTGAAGTCAATTGCTTTAACGAATCGATCCAACTATATCCTACCCCGTCTGAAAATTGTTCTTTTTGTCGCCAAACGACTTCTTCTGGAAGCATATCGGCGAAAGCCTCTCGCAAGATTTTCTTTTCGATAACTTTTCCCGGTGCCATTTTGGCCTTAGGATTCAGTCTCATGGCAACATCGAGGAATTCTTTATCAAGGAAAGGTACACGACCTTCGACTCCCCATGCCGACAATGATTTATTGGCCCGCAAGCAATCATACAGATAGAGTTTACTGATTTTCCGTATTGTCTCTTCATGGAATGATTTCGCATCCGGAGCTTTATGGAAATAAAGATACCCTCCGAACACTTCATCGGCTCCCTCTCCCGACAATACCATTTTTATTCCCATAGATTTGATAACCCGCGACAAAAGATACATCGGCGTCGAGGCTCTGACCGTAGTTACATCATACGTTTCGATATAATAAATAACGTCCCGTATAGCATCCAACCCTTCTTGTACGGTATAATTGATTTCGTGATGTACGGTCCCGATATGATCGGCGACCTTTTTGGCGGCAACCAGATCCGGAGCACCTTTCAATCCGACGGCAAAAGAGTGTAATTGCGGCCACCATGCATCGGTCTTACTATCATCTTCTATCCGTTTTGCAGCATATTTTTTTGCAATGGCCGAAATGATCGAAGAATCTAAACCTCCCGATAATAAAACGCCGTAGGGCACATCACTCATCAGTTGCCGTTGCACAGCGGCTTCCAATGCGGTCCTTAAATCCGAGATATTGGCAGGATTATCCTTTACGGCATCATATTCCATCCAATCCCGTTTATACCACCGCAACAGTTTTTTTTCTTTACTATAATAATAGTGTCCCGGCAAAAACGGTTCATAATGATCGGCATACCCTTCTAATGCTTTCAACTCTGAAGCAACCATAACACGGCCCTCTTTATCGGTCCCGATATATAGCGGAATGA
The DNA here is from genome assembly GCA_949297285.1 of uncultured Bacteroidales bacterium. Lineage (GTDB taxonomy): Bacteria > Bacteroidota > Bacteroidia > Bacteroidales > Coprobacteraceae > Coprobacter. The sequence continues at coordinate 23,807 of CASFRL010000033.1, read as the reverse complement.
CACCTATCGGATCCCGTGCAATCAAGTATTCGTCTTTCTCTTCATCGTACAATACGAATGCAAATATACCATTGATGTCTTCAAGAAAATCGATGCCTTTCTTTCGGTACAATGCAAGTATTACTTCACAATCCGAGCCAGTCTGGAACTCATACTCGTTTTTGAGTTGTTCCCGTATTGCCTGATGATTGTAAATTTCACCATTTACCGTCAAGATGGTTTTCCCGTCTTTGCTTTTCAAGGGTTGACCTCCCGACTGAGGGTCAACAATCGAAAGTCGTTCGTGTGCAAGGATTGCTTTTTGTCCGGTATAAATTCCAGACCAATCGGGCCCCCGATGCCGTAATTTGTTAGACATTTTCAAAACCTGAGAACGCAACCCGGCAACATCTTCGGGTTTTATATCTAATAATGCTACTATTCCACACATATTGCTTATCAATTAGATTATTTTAAATATTTTATTATGGCTTCTGCTGTCTTTTTACCTGAGGCCATGGCCTTTACGACCAGACTTGCTCCGGAGGTCGCATCTCCGCAAGCAAAAACTTTGTCGATATTGCTTTTCTGTGAAGCATCTACCGCTATATTCTTTCGGTTATCGACAGCCAACCCCAATTCCGAAATAATTCCCTCTTGTATAGGATGAACGAATCCCATAGCCAGAAATACCAGATCAGCTTCAATAATCTCTTTTTTACCTGTCGGTTTCATTTGCATGCGCCCGTCATCTGTCTTCTCCCATGAGACCTCTTCCACCTCGACAGCTTTCAGTTTGTTCTTATCTCCGATAAAGCGGGTCGCATTCAATAACCAACGGCGTTCACAACCTTCTTCGTGAGAGCTGCTCGTTTTCAATATCATCGGATACATTGGCCACGGTGTTGCCGGATTATCGTGTATCGGCGGCTTCGGCATAATCTCTATCTGAGTTATTTTCGTTGCGCCATGGCGATTGCAAGTTCCGACACAATCCGAGCCTGTGTCTCCACCTCCAATAATCAAGACCTTCTTTCCTTTAGCCGAAATCAAATCTTCAGGCTGTGGCATGATACCCTCCAATATACGGTTTTGTTGTCCGAGTAAGTCCAAGGCAAAATGAACGCCTTCCAAATCTCTCCCTTCGATAGGCAGGTCTCTCGGAACTTCTGAACCGATGGCCACACATACAGCATCATATTTTTCTATCAATTCCTTAGTCGATATATCTTTTCCTATCTCGGTATTCAAAACAAAAATTACACCTTCTTCTTTCATAAGGCGAATACGTCGATCGATCACGACTTTACTCAATTTGAAATTGGGAATGCCAAAACGGAGCAAACCACCGGGTAATTCATGTTTCTCATATATGGTCACTTCATAACCTTTATGATTCAGCCGATTGGCAACCGTAAGTCCGGCCGGGCCAGACCCTATGACCGCAACTCTCTTCCCGTTGCGTTCGGGGTGTACCGGTTTCACATATCCCTCTCTAAAAGCAGCTTCCATAATTGCCGCTTCGTTTTCCCGAATGGTAACAGGTTCGTCTGCACTTAATTTCAAAACACAGCTTTTTTCGCACAATGCAGGGCATATTCGTCCGGTAAATTCCGGAAAATCACAGGTCTCTGCCAATATCATGTATGCTTCCTGCCACTTTCCTTTATAAAGCATATCCTGCCATTCCGGTTGCTTATTTCCGACAGGACAAGCCCAATGACAAAACGGAACACCGCAATCCATACAACGCGATGCCTGATTTTTTCGGTCAGCACTGTTCAATGTCTGTTCTACTTCACTAAAATCCTCGATGCGGTCGTGCACCGGACGATATCCGGCTTCTTGTCGGTGTATAGTAAGAAATGCTTTTGGATTTCCCATTGTATCTATTCTTTTTAATAAACGATTTAAACAATATCCCGAAATTGTAATTCCGGTAACAGTTAATAATCTCTCTGCATATCTGCAATTTTTTGTTGCAATTTGCGCATCTGTTCTTCTTGCAGTACTTTCTTATATTCGATAGGAACGACTTGAATAAATTGATCAACATATTTACTCCAATCATCGAGCATAGTTTTGGCCAATTTACTCCCCGTATAGTAATAATGCATGCGAATCAATTCGTGCAGTTCCTTACGATAACAGCTCTCTTCGATCAACGATAATTCAACCATTTCCATATTGCAGAAATAATCGAAATCATTGTTTTTATTCCATACGTACGCCACGCCACCGCTCATTCCGGCAGCAAAATTTCGGCCGGTAGTTCCTAAAACGACCACACGTCCGCCGGTCATATATTCACAACAGTGATCTCCTACTCCTTCGACAACGGCTATCGCGCCCGAATTGCGGACGGCAAAACGCTCTCCGACACGCCCGTTTATAAATACTTCACCGGATGTCGCCCCATATAGCAGTGTGTTTCCGGCTATTGTATTTTCTTCGGCAATAAATGTAGAACGTATGGGAGGCATCAAACTGATGCGTCCACCGCTCAACCCTTTACCGAGATAATCATTTGCCTCACCTTCCAATTTGAAATGGACTCCGTTTACCAAGAATGCTCCGAAACTTTGTCCGGCAGAGCCTTTGAATTTTACATTCAATGTATGTTCAGGCAAGCCTTTACCGCCATATAAAGAGGCGATATGTCCCGACAACATGGCTCCGACCGAACGATCGGTATTGGCAATCGTATAATCCAGAGATATCTCCTTTTGCGATTCGATTGCATCTGCAGCCTGCTGAATAATTTCACGATCTTTTACATGATCTATTTGGTGATCTTGAACCTTTGTTTGACGAATGGCAACCGTCGCTGCCTGTTCCGGATAATGAGTCAGCCGTGATAAATCGAGTAAATCATATTTGGGATTTCCATGAACTTCTTTTCGCTCCAACAAGTCTGTACGACCGATAATTTCATCTAAACTCGTAAATCCCATCTCGGCAAGATATTCCCGAACTTCCTCGGCAAGGAATGTGAAGAAATTTACCAGATACTCATAGCGACCGTGGAATCGCTTGCGCAACTCTTCGTCTTGTGTCGCCACCCCTACGGGACAAGTATTCATATGACATTTACGCATCATAACACATCCGAGTACGATCAACGCAGACGTTGCAAAGCCGAACTCTTCGGCGCCGAGAAGTGCCATCAGCACAATGTCACGTCCGGTTTTCAACTGACCGTCGGTCTGCAATCTGACTTGTCCGCGCAACCCATTTAAGACGAGAGTTTGTTGTGTTTCACTTAAACCGATTTCAGGAGGCATCCCGGCATATCGGATCGAACTTGCCGGACTTGCCCCGGTTCCGCCTTCGGCTCCGGAAATTATAATACGATCGGCCTTGGCTTTAGCCACACCGGCAGCAATCGTGCCGACACCGCTCTCTGAAACTAATTTGACACTTATTTCAGCTTTCGGATTTACGTTTTTCAAGTCGAATATAAGTTGTGCCAAATCCTCGATCGAATAAATATCGTGATGCGGAGGTGGCGAAATCAACGAAATTCCGGGAATAGAATGGCGGGTGCGTGCGATAACTTCATTTACCTTATAACCGGGTAACTGTCCGCCTTCTCCGGGTTTTGCTCCTTGTGCCACTTTAATTTGTATCTCGTCGGCATTTACCAAATATTCTGTCGTAACACCGAAACGCCCCGAAGCAACCTGTTTTATTGCCGAACGCATAGAGAGACCGTTTTCTAAGGGAACAAAGCGGGTTGAATCTTCTCCACCCTCTCCGGTGTTGCTGCGTCCCCCAATCTTATTCATTGCCATAGCGATCGTTTCATGGGCTTCTTTACTGATAGAGCCGAAACTCATTGCGCCCGTAACAAAACGCTTCATGATATGAGACGCAGGCTCTACCTTTTCGATCGGGATAGGATTTTTCTTGAATGTTAAGAAATCTCGCAAAAATACAGGGGCTTCTTTCTCATCTACACTGCGGGTATATTCTTTAAATTTCTTATAACTTCCCAGTCGGGTGGCCAATTGCAAAGATGAGATGGTTTCAGGATTCCACGCATGTTTTTCTCCGTCTTTACGATACGAATAGAATCCTTTGTTCGGCAATAAAGCATCGACATCTTTTCCAAAAGCATCTTGATGAAACGCTGCGACATCGGCGGCTATTTCATCCAACCGAATTCCGCCTACCGGTGTTGTCGTAGATCCAAAATAGGTTTTGCTTAACTCTTCGGACAATCCGACGGCTTCAAATATCTTGGCACCACGATAACTCCGAATTGTAGAAATTCCCATTTTACTCATCACCTTGAAAAGGCCTTTGCAAATGGCTTTGATATAATTTTTCTCGGCCGTTTCATAGTTTAGTTGAATCTCTTGCTTCCGAACCAACTCGTCCAATATCGCAAATGCCATATATGGATTGACCGCACTCGCACCATATCCCAACAAAAGGGCGGCATGCATTACCTCTCTCATCTCTCCCGTCTCGACAATCAGAGCGGTCTGAACTCTCTTTTGTACAGAGATCAAATGATGGTGGACTGCCGAAAGGGCCAACAATGACGGAATGGGAGCATGTGTCTTATCTACATTCTTGTCGCTCAATATTATGTAATTTACTCCATCGGATACTGCCTGTTCGGCTTTCTTGCACAAATAGGCAATAGCCTCGCGCATACCGTCCTTGCCTTTCTCTACATCATACAACATAGACAGTTTTATCGTATTGAACCCCTTGTAACGGATGTTGCATAATATATCGAGTTGTGTGTTGCTCAATATCGGATAGTTGAGCTTTACCATTTTGCAATGAGACTCATTCGGGTCGAGAATATTATTGCCGACAGCACCGATATATTCGGTCAAGCTCATTACCAACTCTTCTCTTATGGGGTCGATCGGAGGATTGGTAACTTGAGCAAATTGTTGACGGAAATAATTGTACAGCAATTGCGGTTTTGAAGACAAAACGGCCAACGGGGTATCGTTTCCCATCGAAGAGACAGGTTCTGCACTATTGATACTCATCGGAATGATAATACGTTCTATATCTTCACGAGTATAGCCGAAAACCCGTAACATTCGGTCATAATCGGCTATCCGATGCTCGACTTTACGTCCCGATTTCAACTCATCGAGTTCGACCCGGTTAGCAGCAAGCCATGTCCGATAAGGAAGAGCTTCGGCCAATTGTTTTTTTAATTCTCCATCATAATATATTTTCCCTTTCTCCGTATCCACCAAAAGAATTTTACCCGGTTGCAAACGGCCTTTTTCTTTAATTTCGTTCGCTTCGAAATCCATAACTCCGACTTCAGACGCAACCACCATCATATCGTTTTTGGTGATCAGGTAACGCGCCGGACGAAGGCCATTCCGGTCGAGCATTCCTCCGGCATAACGGCCATCCGAGAATAAAAGAGCTGCCGGACCATCCCATGGCTCCATCAAAATACTGTGATATTCATAAAAAGCCTTTAAATCTTCCGATATGGGATTTTTTTCATTAAAACTCTCCGGTACAAGAACCGCCATTGCATGAGGAAGACTCAATCCGGACATGACAAGAAATTCCAGCACATTATCCAATGAGGCGCTATCACTCATGTTGGGTTGTACAATAGGCCGGATATCCTCGATATTTTTCAGTACGGAAGATTCCAATACGCTTTCCCGTGCTTCCATCCATGCCCGATTTCCCCGTATCGTATTGATTTCGCCATTATGTGCCAACAACCTGAAAGGCTGAGCCAAACTCCATGTCGGAAATGTATTGGTACTGAATCGAGAATGTACCAAAGCCAAGCCGCTGGTAAGATAATGGTTGGTAAGATCGGTATAATAATGTCTCAATTGTAAAGATGAAAGCATTCCCTTGTAAACAATACTTCGGGAAGAGAGCGAGACGATATAGAAATCTTTTTGAACGGATGCGTCTAATGTCCGAATTTTCTTTTCAATTCGTTTACGGATAAAATACAATTTCCGTTCCAATTCTGGTTGGTCATTGCATCCGGTAATAAACACTTGACGCACATCCGGTTCTGTCGCCAAGGCTTCACGTCCCAATATAGAAGAATTTACAGGAACTTTTCTCAAATGCATCAATGTCAATCCCTCCCGCTCTATCTCGTCGATCATGACACTCAATATCGTATCTTGCAACTTGGTATCTTTCGGAAGAAAGATCAATCCCGTCCCGTATTTCCCTTTTTCCGGAACCGGTATCCCTTGCAATAAAATAAACTCGTGAGGTATTTGAAGCAAAATTCCGGCTCCGTCTCCGGTCTTATTGTCTGCCCCTTCTGCTCCCCGATGCCTCATATTCTCTAAAACCTTAAGAGCCGACTCAACTAATTCATGGGATTTTCCTCCATGAATATTCACTAACATTCCAACACCGCAGGCATCATGTTCATAAGAAGCATCATATAGCCCTTTAGAAATATCAATTTGATCACTTTTTCTCATTTTATAAAGCATTATATTTTTATATCAACAATAATAATATCAAATTGCTCTACAAAAGTACAATTTTTATTTCTTTATGAAACAACAGGAATAAAGATAAATGGCAAAATATTTATACACAAAAAACAAGCATTACATATTGTTTGATTTTTACAAAATAAAGCTACAATATAAAACATAATTATGTATTTTAGTATCAAAACGACACTATCAAAAAATAAAAAGAAAAAAATAGATTAATTAACAAAAAGCCCGGCCAACCAAAGAACCGGGCTAAAAGCAATTTATTAAAGCCGTGTTATAAACAACTACTCGGTATTACAAACCTATTAATTATCTCAAATTTTTTGATCTCTATAAATAAAAAGAGGCAGTTATTGCAACAAACCGAACCGATTATACTACTACTATAAACTATCTGAATTCTGCCTCTTTTTAATATCATGAATTTATTTAAAAACTGGTCCCTACAACCAAATAGACATTGTCTTGATTGGGAGAAAAGATACACTGCACAAATAACGGAAGAACAAACTTGTCGGTTATGCCGATTTCTTTGCCGGCTTTTAAAGAAATAGAAGAGACATCAAAACCATCTGTTCCGGCTCTATGGTAAAGTCCGGTCCATGGTATCACACCAATGCTTGCTGTCAGATCTACTCCTTTTACGCAAAAATCATATCCGGCTTCGATATATGTAGAGAAATAATTATCGCCATTCAACTTTTTATCAGAATTAAGCCCGAACATTGTATTCCAAGTTAATGACAACGGAATTTTATCTCCGAAATAATAGCCGACACTTCCTTCCAAATAGTGACTATCTTTGTAATCAAAATAACGAGCCCCCTCACCCGACCACCAATAATCGGTCACTGCAAAACTTAACCCTTTGTAAGAATATCCCAAAGACAAGTCAAACTCCTTTCCCGGAGAATCAAAATCAAAATCGGTAGACCCCCAAGCGATTAAGGAAAATCCGGCATAAGATAACGTTAAAGAGGGTTGTATGGCCGGACCGGTTTGATAGATCCCTCGCCAAACATAACTACTTACCAAATCTGCAGCAGGATTAATTTCGAAAGATTTGTTCTTGTTTGCTTTTATATCAGAAAATAAACACAATACAACGATGACAACAATCCAATGCTTTAACCTAAACCTTTTCATAACCTCTTTCAATTAAAATTCCAACTCTTAAACAAGTAGAGAAATACCGGTACTTTCCCTATTTTTTTAAGAAACAAACAATTTATTTAAAATCACAAAATCAAAAAGACTCAAATTATATGAATATAAAAACAAAACGATAACAATATTAATCAAATAACATCTTTTAGATTTATATTTTTCGTAAAAGTATAACTTTATGTATTTTAAAAGAAAAAGAAAAAGAGGAGATTTTATAAAAACCTACTCTTCATATTAATTTGATATTAAAACAAGCAAACAAATAACAATAACAAATAAAACCAATCAAAAACATAAATATATTGTAATATACAAAAGAGGAATTCCTATAAGATATAAATCGGAAAGGATATGTATGAGAAATATAGATTGAAAAATTACAGTCTACTTATTATAAAATAGCGATAAAAAACACTTTTGAAATTTGCAGGAATAAAAATAAAACGTACCTTTGCAACGCATTAGAAAAATGCACTCGATGATTCGCTAGCTCAGCAGGTAGAGCACAACACTTTTAATGTTGGGGTCCTGGGTTCGAGCCCCAGGCGGATCACAGAAACGCTGGACAGAAATGGACAGTAAATGTACAACTCCTACAATATCAAGATATTGTAGGAGTTTTTTCTTTGTATAATGTCTGTGACCTAAGACACGAAAAGGTCACAAAAAGACACACTTTCGTGACCAATTCGTGACCTGTCCACCCTCTAAGATTTTAGGTCACGGAATGTCCCAAATTGACGGTTTGTTGTCTTGATTTGTCCGTACTGCAAATATCAGTCTTTTGTTCAGATAGATACGCGACATTTCGTTGGCTATGATTTTAACAACCTTATAATCATATCCTGTTGAGAAATTCGGGTCTTTATCGAATTGTGCACTATCGGTACATAAACGCAAATCTGCTTTTCCACGTACAAAATAATATTCATCATACACTGTTGAATGTGAGCGGTAGTATTGATAAAAGTCCAAATTGCGATTGAAGAAATAGGTTAGATTATCCAGTTCCCCGTTGATATAACTTCTAATCACTTCATCGCTACCGTTAGGACATTGTGTTTCTATCCGATAAATCTTATAGAAGAATAATAGCCGGACAAGTATTTCCGGCTTCTGTGTCTTGAAGAATAGGATTTCATCTTCTTTGGTTGAAAACACATAGGTCTGTATTTTTATTCTTAAATCATTAAGAACTGTTTGTAATCTATGTACCATTGAAAGAGAAGTTTCGATAATATCATAACCGTAGAGGTCGATTTCTGAAATATCGACCTCTAACTGTTCTAATATCTTATCTACTTCTTTCTTCATTGTATAGCATACATCATTACCATTTTACAGGTTCACTTAGAATGTTGCCGTCTGCCGCATCTTCTGAATTAAAGGTATTGCTTTTATATTGGATGCAAAGCATTACAAGTGGCTCTGTTCCATTATTGCGGACAGAACGTTTTCCTTCAGGAGCTACACGTACCACACTTCCTTCCGAAATTGGAAATACTTGACCGTCTACCTGAAACTCGCCATTTCCACTAAGGAAAAAATAAAGTTCTTCATGTGTTTTGTGAGTGTGAAGAAATCCTGTTTCTGTTCCCGGTTGGAATAGCTGGAATGAAAATTCACTTCCTGTGGCTTGAAGTGCAGAACCGCAGAATACTTTACCCAGAATTTTAATTTCGGGAGTAAGTTCCAACACGTAATTTCCTAATTCATTTAACTTACCTAAGTTGATAACATCGAAGTTTGTTGCTGATGTTGTTTTCTCAATCTGTTTCATTGCTTTTAATTTTGAATGTGAATACTTCTATTGGTTATATATCGCAAATTAGCTAACTTTGCATAGGATTGTTACTTTCTTTTTGATACTGCAAATCTACAAAGCATTTATTTATCATACAAGGAGTTACAAATATGTATCATAGTTACCAAAAGGTTACTTTTGCAGAAAAACAATAGATTACAATGACGAAAAAAGAAGAAAAAAAATCTATCATTGAAATTTGTCCTATTCGGAATGTTATTGCCCGTTTTGGCAATAAGTGGGCATTATTGGTTATTTACATATTGAATGAAAATGGCTCAATTCGTTTCAATCAATTAGCAAGGCAAATACCTGATATATCAACAAAAGTATTATCCAATACATTACACATATTAGAAGCTGACGGATTGGTAAAGCGAACTGTTTTCCCGGAGGTTCCCATAAGGGTGGAGTATGAATTAACAGAAACAGGAAGAAGCCTTGTTCCTATCATTATATCATTGACAGAATGGGCGCAAAATAATATGAAATCAATAATGGCACACAGAAAAAAGTTTGAGAACTCCGCAACTAAATCCAACTAATAAACCGTTGTTTGGTACAAGTTAATTTTTTAGTGCAAGGTGCAAGTATATATATACTTGCACCTTGCACTAACCTTAGAATGTTTATTTTTAACAACTTACATAATCCAAAAATAATGCGTACATTTGAACCCAAGATATTGGCAGACAGACACCGGATAACAGCAGACAGTTTTTAAGGACTAAAGCGTGACGGATGCAAAGCCAAAATTTCTGAAAGTACTAATATTGAGGAAGAAATAACGTTTGGTTCATAACCCAAGCGGATCACCAAAAGAAAAGCCAAAAGGCGACAACAAAAAACAAGTTCCACAAAATATTGATTTTGTAGGACTTGTTTTTATTACCTATTAGCGAATTTGACTCCAAAGATGACATTTGCAAGTTGCCTTTTCTCTAATAACTGTGATTCATTAAGTTCAGTAAATACACAACATTTCATTAACTAATATTTGGGCTACCGTATAATTATACTCTGTTCTCTATACGACATATTTTCTGGAAGTAGAGAAGCCTCCTCAATAGTTCTAGCTTTTGAATTTTGAAGAAGCGATTACATACTTTTTCATGAGAGGGTAGTGCCGGTTTGCAATTCATTTCTTAAATCAGTATTAATACCTTGTAAACGATGTACCATGGAAAGAGAGGTTTCGATAATATTGCCATTTATTAAAATTTTCGTTTATCATTATTTTGAAATGCAATTATATTAATGTCCAAACCTTGATGTATCGACACCTTTTATTTCTTTTTTCTTATATCCACCAAATCGATAGGTAAGGTGTATGCTGAATGCTCTGGAATAATGGGTGTTGTCCATATCTAAATATTGCCCTTTGAAACGTACTTTCAAATTGGGGTTGCCCGTATTGAAAATATCATTGCAACGAACGGAAAGGCTGATTTTGTCTTTTGCCATATTCCATTTTATCCCGGCTGTGCAATTATAAGATGTTTCAATATCAAATGTTCCTTGTATTGCCGGAGTTTGTACAGTCCCCATTAATTCAAAAAACAGGTTTTGCTTAATCTTAAATGTATTATCCAACATTGCATTGAACGTCCATTGTTTCCGATTAAATGGAAGATTAAAGAAATTGTCACATCGCTGACGCATCTGCATACCGGTTAAAGTCAAACGTGAATCCAACCAATTTCCAACCTTAAATGGTAATATGATGTTAGCTCCTAACAACTGCATATAGTTCCAATTGGCATATTTATAAATTAATACAAGCCGTTCGGTGGATTGGTACGCCGTTTGTGCGAAATAGTCCGTTGAATGAAGAAAAAACAAGCCGAAAATATATTTCTGACGTAAAACATAGTTTCCATTTAGGCTATAAGTCGTCATAGGTTTTAATCCTGATGTCCCGTGTAATTCCGTATAGCCGTTCAGATGATTGACGGAAGATTGCATAGCCCAATAGCTCGGATAGATTTTATCGGTAGATAGTGATAACAGGAACGTATGTTTGGAATTTAAGGAGTAAGTAAACGAACCTTGTGGATAGATAGCCCATTTGTGATAGTTTCCAATCGTATAATATTCTCCTGTGGCAGAAAGTGAAAAAGATGCTCTTGTTTGCGTATTTCTACCGATTGAAAGATAGAAATTTGTTGTCTGTTCTGTCAAATTCGATTGTATGTCTTGAGTTGTAAGATTACCCGTCACTTGATTATATATTTGATAATCATAATCTTTTGCCAAACGGAAAGATACACCGTAACCCACATTCCAATCTTTTGCTAATTGATGTTTTTGGTCGGCATAGATTGAATATCGATTTATCTTTTGTCCGCTTACCATATCAAAACTACTTTGTTCGTCACTCTGAAAAAAGGTTTGGAAGTATTGGTTATTGTCTGAACGGTAATAAGTATAATCGCCGCCAACATTTAGCCCAAAATCTGATTGATATTGCAAAGTGACATTGTGCATATAAGAGTCCACATACTTATCTACATTACCTGTCTGAAAGTTTCCGATTGTCTGGCTATTATTATGTTGGTTAGGAATATAATCGCCAGTATAGGATATACTGAGGTGGCTTTTGTCACTGAAGCGATAAGCAAATGAGGTTTGTAGGCTATGTTTCCAATATTTACTACGAAGTTGTTCGTTTTGTTCGATAAGATATGCCTGTTCCGCCAAAGAATGTCGGGAATACAAGTTCATGTACTCCATATTGTGAATGTTATTGGCACTATATATCACATCCAAAGAGGTTTTGGAAGTAGAATGGTGAAAATTGGAATTCATTCCACCACTATTGAAATATTGATTTTTGTAGTCTGCATTTATTTCTCCTTGAAAGGCATGATCATCCGGACGCTTCAATATAATATTTATCACTGCACCCTTTACATGATATTCAGGTGGCGCACTATACATAACTTCTACTTTCTCTACCCGATCGGTTGGAGTGTTGCGTAAGAGATTTTCCATTTGTCCAGCATCCATTGTTGTTGGTTTGCCATTTAAAATAATAGCCAGTTTCTCCGTTCCAGCTAAAGTAAGTGTACCTTGGTTTTGCCGTACACCCGGTAATTTGATTATCGCTTCGTATGCATTATTTGTTGTTTTGTTTCCAGGAAGTAAAGACAGATTATAGGTTAAACGTCCATTTTCAGCTTTAACATAAGGACGCTCCGCTTTCACCGCAATTTCATTCAAAGCATAATCTTGTGGAACAAGCCGGATTATACCTACATTTTTTTTGCTATCTGTTATATATTGGGTCTGAAATAAAATATGTTGTACTATCAGGAGGTATTCATTGGGCTGACCACTCAAAACAAATATACCGTTTGTATCAGATATGGTTGCATCTATAAAAATGGAATCAAGCGTTTGCATTACGACCGTAGCACCTTCTATCGGTTGCCGTTCATTGTCTATTATCTTGCCCGTAATCGTTTGTGCATGGGATAGTGGAGGTACAACAAAAAGGAATAATATGAATATTATAATCTTTTTCATCATTACATCTATTGTTTAAAAGTTCATTTAAAACTTTAATTCTAAAAACCACTTCCAGTCCTGTTGAATGATATTATATTGATAATTAATAAACATATTTTTCCGGCACTATATAAAAATCTACCCCCAGCAGAATATGGAATAACCGTTGGAGAAATTACAGCACTATTCCTTTTATCCTATATATAGTCTCTATACAGATTAAAATTTAACTTGTTATTTAAAGGAATAGCAATGTTCGTATTTCGTTGAACATTTATAGAATGGCCCAATAATAGACTGTTCTTATTTTCTTTTTAAAAGCATCATCAATATAGATAGGTTTCTCATTCAACATTTTAGTTAATCGAACAGAATTGTTGGGAATCCATCCATTTTACACTAGTGTATGAAGTGGTCAAGAAATAAAAAAACGGTAAAAGTACTTTTGATTTCCATGCGTTTACAATTATCTGATTAGTCGCATCTACACTTTATTTTTCCAGTCTCAATCACTTTGTTCACTTTTCATTTTCTGATATTCTTTTTTGGTCATAATACCTTCTTTAGCTTCTTCCATATTTGGGGCATCCTTAAAAAATATCCAGTGAATAATAGGTTTGCCGGAATAGATAGAGGAATAGGCTTGTTGAAACTTCCAACCTCTTTCAACCATATAGTTAGCTGCGTCAACCATACTATTGAACTTGATTTCTTTTCCTTTGTCATCTACAAATTTTAATTGACGGCTGAGGTCTCCCCAGATATTATAAGAAGCCTTTGTGCCAAAATCAAAAATAATCTTTAGTCCGGCAGAAAGATCTTTTTCAATGCCCTTTACTTCACAATAATATCTTTGCTGTCCATAAGTATTTCCTACAGAGAATAGTAGAAGACATAATGCAAATAGACACTTTTCTATAAATACTGCAATTTTTTTGTTCATATTGTTGCTGTTTTAAGTAATTAAATTGATATCTTGACATGCACAAAGTACAAAAGTATTTAAAAAAAAGGTCTTGACAATTGTCAAGACACTAATATAATGGATGTTAAAAGATAGGCTATTCTTTCAATTTGCGACGTATACGGCTAACCGTTTCAGGAGTAACTCCAAGAAATGAAGCAATTTCTTTTAACGTAATGTAGTCTTGAATATTTGGGCATCTATTCAATAAGTCAAGATATAGTTCTTCTGTCGTCTTGCAATACATATCCAATAATCTATTATACATCAATAAGTATGATTGTTCAACAAGAGTACACTTTATTTGTATGGTATCAGCATTTGTAGTAAAGAAATCCTCCAACTTTGAATAATGTATGTAACAAATCTTTGTATTGCAAACAGCTTCAATAGTTACTAATGACGGTTGGTTTGGTGCTATGAGTGTGCATAAACTTCCTGCAAATTCTTCAGAGAAAGTATATCCTACTATATGTATATTTCCATTTTCATCCACATGGGTATATCTCAATAAGCCGTTTTCTATATAGGCTCCCCGATGATTCGTTTTACCTTGAATAGAGAATTGTTCGCCCTTTTTAAGTTCGATATAAGTGCCATGCTCCAAAACAAACTGCTTTAGCTGTTTTAATTTCGAGTGGTTGGCAAATTGAAGATTAAATTCTTTCATATTAAATTTAAATCATTCATTTATTTATCGGAATCATTAGCATACACGAAATTATGGCAAATCTCCCAAATGGCAAAACAATTGGCCACTGAAAGACACACTTCAGTAGCCAATCCGCTTTTAAAATTCGACGGATTATCAGAAATTGGCGTTATGGTATGCCACTCTGTCCGTCATGCAAAAACCTCATTTATAGCCAATAAATTATTTATGACTAAAAATCTGAAGAAAAAGTAATATTTAGTTTTTCTGTAAGTTATCGAGCCATTGCGTTTGGAAAATCCTACATCCTCCTACTACTCCTATTCCATTTTTTACATTGGTATAAGTAGCTCGTATAGGAGCCAATTCTGAACTTCCAAAAGTGTTGTTTTTCTGATCATTCAAAGATTTCAAATATCTATAAAACTCTTCTGAAAGGCTGTACATAATGACCCGATATTTCACAACGCTCTTAATATGCTCTAACCCATCAGGAGTTATGAAATCATTTTCATAATTATCCCTAAAATTTGTGTTAAGTCGGAGCGTATATCTTTTACCTTGTATTTTCTCGTCATTCCAGAAATAAAGATTCCGGTAAAACTCATTCTCAATCATCAGAATATCGTCCAATCCCGATGAAGTATGCAATAACGGTTCGTCATCCAAATCAAACTTGATGGAGGAGACTGTTTCTGTATATACATCGTTGCTCCAATACATCTGTTTCTGCTCTACTTGCAAGGCATACCAGTTTCTTGTCGATACATCGTCGGTAAAGCATATCCGAAATTGAATCGTTCCCTGATTTTCGGGCTTTTGAACCAACTCAATCGACTCTAAAGGAAACGGAGGAGGTATCACCGTACCGGAAGATGCCACTTTCTGATCTCCGGCTGCTACGGAAATACTGACACGGTCTCCGTCTTTGTATTTTTGTACCGCATAATAACTCCGTGCCGGGACTCCCGGTATAGAATCATTTGTCCACGCAAGCCGCGTTGTCTTATCATTTACGGTAAGAGATACTTCTGCATCTCTCAAACCCGATTCAATTTCACCTTTTTGATTAAGGGGCAAGCTTCGGGAGAGATGCACGACAGTAGTGTCTCCAGCCCCCGGATAGCTGTATAATACCAGCTTAGGAGATACTGCCATGTCATCCAATTTAAAATGATACGTACAAGATGCTAACAGCCCTACATAAGCATACCATAATATACGATATAAACATTTCATTATTTAAAATTTAAGTGTATAACTAAAAGATGGAATGATCGGGAAAATACCAAATCCTTTTCCCCTGAAACTACCATCAGGCAGGCGCTCTATCCGAGTGTAAAAAGCATTCATGCGGCAATAAGCGTTGTAAATACTAATATTCCAAATACGCTCAAATCCTCTTTTGGTGAACCGTCGGAAATTGATACCCACATCGAGACGGTGATAAGCCGGAAGAGTGATGTTATTTGGTTTTCCATATATCAGTTCCGGCTCATCAGAATCTGAGACCTTTGGAAAAGATGGTCCGTTGGCATAATGTGTGGGAATGGTAGCACGATCTCCCGTGAGGTAAGTCCAAGCGGAATAAGCATCTATACGGTTATTAAACTTATGTCTGAAGGATATATTCAACTTATGCCGGTTGTCAAATTTACTGAAATACCAATCGGGATAGAAATCTTTAAATTTTTGCTGATTCCACGAGAGAGTATATCCCATTTCGACAATATTGTTATTCTCCTTATACGCCAATGACAACTCCATACCATAAGACCGGCCTTTCCCACTCTTAACCAGATTGTCCCAATTATCGGCAGGAAGTATCAGATTGTTCCCGCCATCATATTCGATCAATCGACTTGTCGTACGGTAATATCCTTCTACATCTAAACGAAGATGTAAAGGAAGCTCCATATACGCTCCGACAGCGAATTGTCTTGAACGCATAGGACGCACCTTGCGTGTAGAAGGCACCCAACTATCGGTCGGTAAATTTAAATAGGTATTTGAGAGTTGGTGAGCAAACTGGCTCATTTCTGTATAGGAGGCTTTCAGCATGGCCTTTTCTGAAACCTGATAACCGACGGCCAATCTCGGTTCAAAAGAATGGTTTGTCATGCCATCCGTACGGTAAAGGGTATAATGTAACCCCGCATTTATTTTCATCTGCGGCAATAATGTCATCTCATCTTCTGCATATAAAGATATTTCGCTACCTTTATAGCGGTTTGTATTTTCGTTCGATAAAATACTCCCGTTATCTTGATCTCTGGAAACTATATTTTGCGGCCGATAGCTGTGATACAAGTAGTTGCTTCCGAAATGAATATGATGATTCACTATCGGTCGATAATCGAAATCTATACGGTAACCGATGTCGTCGATCATGGAATGATTAAAACGTTCTACCCTATTCATGGAGGTTTGCTCTCCTTCATCGAAAAAACGATCGTCCTCGACATAGTCATATAATGAGATATTACGCGAATAGATACCCGCCACAGTTGCGTAGAGTTTCGGAGAAAACTGGCTGTTCCATGTCAAAGCAGTAGTCGTGTTTCCCCATTTGAGCTTGAAATCCGAATTATAGCGTTCCACATTTACATCAGACATATTTTCATCGAATATTTGCCGGGCTTTTATCTTCAACAGGTCTTTCCCGGAATACACACTGAACGAAAGTTTGTGCTTTTCTGAAAAACGGTGGGTAATTTTTCCATTGATGTCATAAAAGGCATAACGTATATTTTTTTTATCCTTTGGATTGGCCCGGTTGAATAAAAAAATAGCAGGAGTTGTAAAAATGTCCGCCCAACTTCTTCTTATGGCAAAGTTGAATGAGGTCATCTCTTTTATAATCGGCCCTTCTAACTGAAATCTTCCGTCAAGCAACCCTAAAGAAAAATTTCCGTGAAGTTTTTTCATGTTTCCTTCTTTTGTACGGACATCGACAACGGAAGACAATCTTCCGCCATAACGGGCAGGGAATCCGCTTTTATAGAAATCGACATTTTTGACTATATCGGTATTGAAAGCTGAGAATATTCCGCCCAAATGATTAACTTGATAGAGCGGCGTACCATCGAGCAAAAAAAGATTCTCATCATTTTTGCCGCCATGCACATACATACCCGACAATAATTCTGTCCCGGAAGATACGCCGGGAATCTGTTGGAGTACCTTGACCAAATCCGGGGAACTAAGCAATGAAAATTCTGTATTTAATTGTTCGGGGACTAACGAAATCTTACCTGTCTGTGTAGTGCGAAGCGGAGAATTCAGATCGGCAACCACTTCCACTTCATGCAAAGAAGTCGTACTCTCTTGCATATAAACAACACTATTGTAATCCGAATTTAAATCAAACTCTTTAATGACATCCCGATAACCTATATAAGAAAAACGGAGTTTATGTCCCCCTTCAGGGAGTGTAATGCTGAAAAATCCCTGCGCATTACTCAGCGTACCGACTTGGGTGGTGAGATCAAAAACAGTTACATTGATAAGCGTTTCTCCGTTATCGGCACATACATACCCCGAAAATGTATAGTTATTCTGACGGAATAACAAAACAGTCTCTCCTTGAACTTCCCATCGGATACCTGTTCGGCCAAAAACGCTTTTCAAATTTTCCTCCAATGATCTGTTTTGTAACAAGATACCTCCCGGTTTAACATTTGCCAAAGATGATTCATATATAAAATGAACAGAATAGCTCTTTTGCAGAGCGTCTATAATTCTTATCATTTCGGTCTGAGCTTGTTGGGCCTTGACACTTAAACAGACACATAATATAACGGTAGTGATTACGAATCTCATTATTTTGCCTTTTCTATTTTTACATTCAACACTTTTTCAATAAGAGTGATTATCTCTTCAAGACTTTTATCTTCAAAGCTGGCTGTCAGGCATTTATTTACTTTATCTGCGGATAGTTTCACCTTGTAATATCGAGACAGTTTTTCAAGCACTTCGCACAGCGGCATATTATTAAAAACAAAACTTCCGGTCAGCGACTGTTCCACAATTTGTGGCCTGCACTGATTATTTACAAGCCGGGCTTTCATGTTTTGGGTCAATACAACAGCTTCAGACTGCCCCACGGCCGAAAACTGCACTTTCCCGGATTCAACTTCTACAATCGCCGTATCTTTCCGGCTCTCATCAATAATAAAAGTTGTTCCCAATACCTTGACTTGAGCCAATAGACCCTCGACCAGAAACGGGTGCGATGCTTGATGCCGAACAGAAAAACGGATTTTCCCTTTCATCTGTACTTCGCGATGTGAAAACCATTGTTTATCTTCCCGGTATCGAATAGCAGAATTCGGAAACAAATCGACAGAAGAGCTGTCCGGTAACATATAAGAAACCGGATATATTCCCGATGACACTGTTATCCATTCCCCTCGCTGCCAGAATTGCGGATAAATGAAAAATCCGATAAAGACGGCAGCCACTGCAGCGGATACCAACCAGCCTACATAGACAGACTTGTTACGCTCGCCTATTTGATGTTTGTTCTTAAACGTTTCCAATGCGTTCTGAGTATCTATTTTATTCTTCTGATAGTAGCACAGGACAAAGCGCAAACATTTTTCTTCCAAATCTTTCATATCCAAAATTTTAATAATTTCATCCTAAGGTCAGATCTTCTATGGCATTCATTATCTATATGTTATGTAAATTAGTTAAATATAAAAATGTAGGTTTTATGTATCCCTTCCCGAATCAACCGAAGAGCTTTGTTTATGTGATTATCTACCGTATTTACAGAGATTTGTAACTTTTCTGCGATTTCTTTATATTTCATTCCGTCACGTTTGTTAAGCAAGAATATCTCTCGACACCGCTCCGGCAATACATCAATAGCGGTCCACATACGTGCTTCAATAACAGAACGTTCTTCTGTTTCATCATCGGTTAAGATGTCCTCCAAATCAGAAGGAGTTATTATTGATCGATAAACCGATTCCTTTTTTAAATAATTCAGACTATGATTGCGTGCTGTGGTATATAGATATGCCTTTATATTCTCAATGACGATATTCTCTTTAGCTGTATTTTCCCAAAAAGCAGTAAAACAATCTTGTGCAATATCTTCAGCAGCGTCTATATCATGAACATAGTGAAGAATATACATACATAAAGACCGATAGTATAATTTAAATATTTTATCGATATCGGTTTTAGTTTTTTTCATATAATCGGGCTTTTACTTTATACACATATATTGACATAAAACATAGTAAAAACCCCTATTTTCAAACTGTTAAAAGATAATAATCGATATATACACAAAGGAAATTGTTTTTTGTATGCACCTATTCAGATGAAAAATTGAATAAGATACATATCATATTAAGATTTAAGTAAGACCATAAAAACAATGAGAGAGGCGACTAAAAATTAGCGCCTCTCTCATGGAAAAATTTTTCAGGTAAATTCAATCTCAAAGTTCAATATTATAATCATTCATAATAAATATATTAGAAATGATTCCGGGTTCGATAGTTGCCGACTCACCATGTATCGCTAAAAATGCAAACCCCACTATAGGTAAAAATGTGGCCCCTAATCCTATACCCAAGCCAAATGCAAGACCTTTGTTATTTCGTCCGGTTTCACTACAACCACCGTCCAACAATATCGTTTGTCCATCAACGGCCGTAGTAGATATACATTTCACGTCCACAGATCCTGGTCGCCCACACCCCTTTGCTTTTTCTCTTTTTATAGATGTTTGAACCAATGTCCCCTTTTTTATTAAAATTTCCCCATTCTTGCCTTTTACGTCATTCTCTATTATTACTGAAGCAGATTCTTTTGAATTACTTTTTACAGAAGAAAGTAATCTCACAACAAGCATTGTTCCCCGATCAAGTGGTACTGCAGCAAAAAGGTCTAAATTTAGCATAGATAGGGCTAAAAATAGACATAAGACTTTCTTTATCATAAAATCAGATTATTATTAATTAATAAATATTTTTATATACCGTCCTTATTTTTTTATATGCATTACCCATGCATCAGGAAAAGGAGAGTCACTGTTTCTTAAGGACATCAAAAAATCTTGGGCATCTTTTTTATCAGAAAACGATTCTATATATATTCGGACTTTATTGGCTGTTTCATAAATTTTAAAATCGGCATCCAAACCTTGTTGTTTAAAGTAATCTAATTGCCGTAATGCTGCCTGCTTACCGGATAGGGTTGCAACAACAATAATGTAAGAATGTGTGGGTTCTGCGTCCGACTGATCGTCAACCGTCGCAGGTATTTCTTGTTGCACCGAACTCGAATCGGGAATATCTTCTGCCGTTACAATGCAGGTTGTGTCTTCTGCTTGTTGACTTGATAAAACATTATTGTCTACGGCAATCTTATCTCTATCATCGAACAACTCAGACGAAACAAGGGCGGCATAATCGGATGTGGTCTTTATTTCTGTTATCGGTGTTGAAATCATGAGCAAAACGATAATAACCGCTGCTGCAGCGACCAACTGGCGAATAAATCCCTTGTTTATAGGA
The DNA here is from genome assembly GCA_949297285.1 of uncultured Bacteroidales bacterium. Classification (GTDB taxonomy): domain Bacteria; phylum Bacteroidota; class Bacteroidia; order Bacteroidales; family Coprobacteraceae; genus Coprobacter. The sequence goes on along the minus strand of CASFRL010000033.1, from coordinate 2,713 downwards.
ATATATACGACATCTCTTTTCTTTTTTATCAGATCGGTATCTGCAACATCATCTGATTCTTTATGAAGTTGCGACAATGGCCGGATATTGATCGGTTTTAATCCGAATGACGAGATCGCAAATTGATAAGAGGTATTTGGCTCAAAAACCAACGTGTTCTCGGTCGAAAGGCCAAAAGTTCCTAATTCCCCGAATAGATAAGTATCCCCCGGGGCGGACAAACATTTTTTCATGTCTGCAACCTGATGTTCTATGGCTGCGACAGCGGCCTCATAACTCATGCCGGAATCCTGCATCAGCGATTGAGCCAACAAACCGTCATGATACGACAACGAAGCATTAAATGTGATTTGTTTACTGGGAGGTTGCCATGTATTATGGTCATCACTAAAGTGTGCCGGGACATATTGTAAAACAAAGCCACCCAACCCCGGGACAATGACACAATCATGTTCCGTCAATAAATACTCAATATGTCTTATCAATTCCAACATCATTACAAATGTAAAGATTTTTTATAAAACAGCCGGTATTTATCCTGTTTTTTTCTCTAAAATTCAAATTATTTCTTCTCCCGGTCTTTATTCAGAAGAGAATCGGCAATGGTTCTATCAAAGCCCAATGCAACGGCTTTATCTAAATCTCGAGCGGCATCTTCTCTTTCATAACGTGCCAATTTTAATTTAGCGCGCAAAACATAAGCCAAAGGATCGTCCGGATCGAACTCCAACGCTTTGGCAACATCTTCATCCGCTTTATTTAAACACCGATCCAAGAAATAGGCTTCACCCCTATTCAGATATAACGAAACTTGCTGGGGATTAACTCTTATTACTTGTGTATAAAGATCTATTGCTTCAGTATAATAACCTCTCGATTTCAATAAGGTAGCCAATCCGATACGGGCATTCGCACTTTTCGGATTTATTTTAAGAAGCTGTTCGAAATCTTTCCGGCTGGCAATCGTATCATTTTTCTCTAAACGAATCAATCCTCGATAATAAAGTGCATCTTCTTCTTTATTATCAAGTATCAATACCTGATTATAATCATTCAAGGCGTCATCCAATCGCTCCATTTCAGAAAACAGGGCTGCTCTATTCATTAACAATGTTACCGAACGTGGAGTAATCATCAACGCACTTGTGTAAGACTGCAATGCGTCCTCATTTTTCCCCAGACGTCTTTGAATGGTTCCCAAATTAGACAACAATAAGGCATTCTGCGGATTAGCAGGTTGAGCTCTTAAAGCCTCAATCAAAGATTTTTCGGCTTCTTCCCAATTTTTCGATTCTATATATTCGAATGATTTATCGATCCACTCATCATAGGTCTGAGCCGATACGGAAAAGAGAAACGAAATTAAAAAAACAATAGACAATAGCCCTCTCATAACAGAATTGCGTATTTTTAGTATCCGAAGCAAAATTATCTATTTTAACAGAGAATACAGATCAAAACATCTTAAATTCATAAGAATTATATTTTTATAAGAATCTGTTTTATAAAAATGTCGAATATTCCTTACCAAGACAACCAACGCAGCCTTATACGACAGACTCTGAGCCTTTCTTTTTATAGATAATAATCTGAAAGACAATATTTTCCATAAATTTATTCTTTCCATACATTTTTCCGGTTAAGGGGGATAAAGCCGTTTATCACTTTTAATTGTATTGATATTAAACCATTTAGCGTCATTTCACCCATTTTACAAGGTTATTACAGAGATTTTGAGTACTTTTGCCGTAAGTCGAACATTAAAATACTCTGAATATGCTTGATTTATTGATTAGTGGAAATCAACCGACAACCGTTCCTGCGGACACGACAAAAATATCTTCTTTTTTTGAGAAACTCTCCAGTGCATCGGATATGTCATTTCATGAATTGCTGGGACAAATGATCAGCGGACTCATGCACTTTACCATAAAGATATTGATTGCGTTGGCAATATTCTGGATAGGGAAATGGCTAATGAAAAAAATCCGCAAGTTTGTTTCGGGGATTTTAACCCGAAGAAATGTAGAATTGTCGTTACGCACATTTTTACTGAGCCTTATCAATATATCGCTCATGTTGATATTGCTTGTTATTGTCATCGGTATCCTCGGAATCAATACATCTTCGTTTGTCGCCTTGTTCGCTTCTGCCGGTATCGCCGTAGGTATGGCATTAAGCGGGACTTTACAAAATTTTGCAGGAGGCGTCATGGTACTTCTGTTCAAACCTTATAAAGTTGGCGACTTTATCGAGGCACAAGGACAAAGCGGCACAGTTAAAGAGATACAAATATTCAACACTATTTTAAATACTCCTGATAATAAAACTATTATTGTGCCCAATGGAGGATTGTCAACCGGAATTATCAACAATTACTCAAAAGAGGGCAAACGGCGTATCGATTGGACTTTCGGTATCGGATATGGAGATGATTATGATAAAGCCAAAAATCTGTTGTCGAAAATGCTCGACGAAGATGCCCGGGTATTTAAAGATCCGGCCTATTTTATTGCGCTTCACAGTCTGGGAGACAGCTCGGTAAATATTATTGTCAGAGCATGGGTCGCCTCTGCAGATTATTGGAATGTATACTTCGATATAAACGAAAGAGTATATAAAGAGTTCGGAAAATATGGATTAAATATTCCATACCCTCAAATGGATGTGCATATTATAGACAAATAAATACAACTATCACCTTCCCCAAAAA
>CASFRL010000032.1 GCA_949297285.1 uncultured Bacteroidales bacterium | reverse complement strand
GAAAGTCGGTATAAAGAAAGCATATCTTCCGAATTGTTGTTGGAAACAGTGATACCGAAACCGATATCCTTTATCCCCATCTCTTTCAGTTGCATGAGTGTCCGCAGCCCTTTATCAAACCCTCCGGTTCTACCTCTTAATTCATCATTTTTACATGATAATCCTTCTATACTGATACGGATGCCTATATTTGGAAATTTCTCGGCCAGTTTTATAACCCGATCTTCGAACCATCCGGATGTGGAAATTACTACCCGGGGAGATTTGCGGAACATTACTTCTACAATATCTTCGAGATCTTCCCTTATAAACGGTTCTCCTCCGGTAAGATTGACAAATTTTACTTTGGGAAGTTTCTCAAGATCTTTCACCTGTATTTCTTTGTTTTTCTCTGTCGGATTTTGCCATATACTGCACATCTTACACCGCATCGGACACCGATAGGTCGTAATGATGCACATATCTGTGGGGGGGGAGATTCTCATATCACTTGATTGTAATTTATAACGACCTGCAAAATTAATAAAATAATCTTCCGGGAAGAATGATTTGTGATGTTATTTTATTCTTTGCGGTTTTTAATAAGTTTTGCCGGGATTCCTCCAACAATACTATACGCCGGGACATCTTTTGTCACCACACTGCCGGCAGCGACAATTGCATGTTTTCCGACGGTGACACCGTCAAGAATCGTACATCCGGCGCCCAACCATACTCCATCTTCGATGATGACACCTTTCCGGGTTGCGCCTTGATTCATAATATATTCTTCTGTACTTTCTGCATTATGATTTTCTGAGAATATCGAAACGCCGGGACCCATAATAACATAAGAACCTATTTTTACGTATCCCCGTACTTGAATGAAGCACGATTGGGAGATACCGACGTTATCGCCGATTTCTATGCCTTCGCCCAATTCCCGAATTACACCCGTGCATTCGATAATGGAGTTTTTCAAAATAGTGACATTGTTCCCTATTCTGACCCCCTGTTTCGAGAGTGCATTGATTTCGACGTTATCGCCCAATGTCAGTGTCCTGCCGACCGAGATCAGATATTTGTGCCTTAATTTGCAGCGTCGTCCGGCAAACAATATCCCGGAACATTTTTTTAGCCCGATTCTTTTTATCGATCCTCTGATGAAGCAAGGTATTTTTGAAAATACCTCGATCATCAGTCCTTTATTGGTAAGGTTTTTATCGAGTTTATAGCCTTCTTTCCCGAGTTTGTGAATTATGTTTTCTATAAATTGCTTCATTTGGAGTATTTTTTGTATAAATATTTTGAATACAAAATTTGACACTTGTATTTAATGAAGCCAAAGTTATTAAAATTTTTGTTGAATAAAAACGGTGATTACTATATTAACAAGGCGTTTGTTTATGAGCTCTTAAAATCAGTCGCTTTTTTCTTTCTCCGATATTGTTGTTTTATATAGTTCTATGATGTTATTTATATATCTTTCTTCTGAGAATTTTTGAATAGAATTATAGGCATTCTCGCACATCCGGTAATAGGTCGGGTCATCTATATTTAGTGCAGTTTGTATCGTTTGATATAAAGATTCAGCATTACCATAATCGAATAAATAGCCGTTTATCCGGTCCTCGACAATTTCAGGCAGCCCGCCGATGTTCGATGCTATAACCGGTTTCCCGAGAGCCATGGCCTCTGCCGCACATAATCCGAATGGTTCGTACCATTCAGAAGGAACGATAACATATGTAGATTCGAGTATGAC
>CASFRL010000031.1 GCA_949297285.1 uncultured Bacteroidales bacterium | reverse complement strand
ACGCATTAGGTAAAATTAAAGTCAAAGGCGGATCGGAAAATGATAAAACCGTTTTTTATACTTCACTGTATCGTTGCTATGAACGACCGGTAAATATTAGTGAAGACGGGTATTACTATTGTGCTTCTGACCGGAAGGTCCACAAAGATGAAGGACAAGCTTTTTATACAGACGACTGGCTATGGGATACTTATCGCGCAACTCATCCGTTACGCATACTGATCGATGCTGAGGTTGAAAGCAATATTCTCACCTCTTTTATTCGCGCAGCAGAATTATCTAACGACCAATGGTTTCCGACATTTCCCTCTATAACCGGAGATTCCCGAAGGATGAACTGCAACCATGGTGTTGCGACAATTGCCGATGCTTGTGAAAAAGGTCTCGGAGGGTTTGATCTGGAAAAGGCCTATGAATACACCCGAAAAGGAATCGAAGAAAAGACTTTGGCACCATGGTCATCTCATAAAGCCGGATGGCTGAATCGCTTTTACAAAGAAAACGGATATATACCGGCTTTGGCAACAGGAGAGAAAGAATCGCTTCCTGATGTAAATTGGTTTGAGAAAAGGCAACCTATACCGGTAACTTTAGGTACAGCCTACGATCAATGGTGTCTGTCACGAATAGCTTCGGCATTAGGAAAAACAGATGAAGCCGAATATTATCTGAAATGTTCATATAATTATCGTAACGTTTTTAATCCGCAAACTTCATTCTTTCATCCGAAAGATAAAAACGGGAACTTCATCGAACCGTTTGATTACCGTTTTTCCGGAGGAATCGGAGCTCGGGAATATTATGCCGAGAATAACGGCTGGATATACCGATGGGATGTACAGCACAATATAGGGGATCTGGTCAAACTAATGGGGGGTGCCGAAAAATTCTCACAAAATTTAGATCAGACATTCAACGAATGGTTAGGTCGCAATAAATATGAATTTTATGCGCAATTACCAGACCATACAGGTAATGTAGGACAATTTTCGATGGCAAACGAGCCTTCTCTTCATATCCCATATCTATATAACTATGCAGGGAAGCCTTGGAAAACACAAAAAAGAATCAGAGACCTTATACACCAATGGTTTAGAAACGATTTGATGGGTGTGCCCGGAGATGAAGACGGAGGCGGGCTTTCTTCGTTCGTCGTTTTTTCTATGATGGGTTTTTATCCGGTTACTCCGGGTTCACCGTCTTATAATATCGGCAGTCCGTTTTTCGATGAAATAAAGATAAAACTCAGTAATGGGAATACGCTCCGTATTATCGGGAAGAACTGTTCTGAAGAGAATAAGTATATTCAATCGGCAAAATTGAACGGACAGGAATGGAACAAACCTTGGTTCTACCATGATGCTATAAAAAATGGAGGGAAACTCGAACTAATAATGGGGAATAAACATAATCCGCAATGGGGAGCAGATATAAATGACGCACCTCCTTCGGCCCTTCCCTATCCGAAAAGATAAATTTACTAATACAAGATAGACCTATGAAAGCAGGAAAAAAATTTATTTCGATCTTATGTTGTACCGGCGTTGCCTATCTCTGTTCCGCCCAACAGATAGAGTGGAAATATACCACCAATACTGACCGATGGCAAGACGAACAAAATGTGACTGTTACAAAAGCTCAGAACCAAATTAAATATGACGTTCTGATTACATCTTATAAAGAACAGACAATCGATGGTTTCGGAGGGTGTTTCAACGAATTGGGCTGGGATGCGCTTAATCTTCTCGACTCTCAGAAAAAACAGGAAGTACTGAACTCTCTATTCCACCCTACTGAAGGAGTATGTTTTACTTACTGCCGGACACCCATAGGTGGAAATGATTTCTCCCGAAACTGGTATAGCCTGAATGATACGGAAGGTGATTTCAAAATGAAAAATTTCAGTATAGAACGAGATAAAGAAGCTCTTATCCCCTATTTAAAATCAGCATTAGCGATAAACCCGGACATGAAATTATGGGCTTGTCCTTGGAGTCCACCTACTTGGATGAAAACAACCCGTCACTATGCGACCAAGCCGGGTGATCATAATGACCTCAAAGACGAAAACCAAGTAGCGGCAGACGATCACTTTATTCAAGAAAAGAAATACCTCGATGCTCATGCTCTTTACCTGTCGAAATATATCAAGGCTTATCGCAAAGAAGGAATAAATGTATCGATGTTACAATTCCAAAACGAGCCTTATTCCCGTCAACAATGGCCGAATTGTCTGTGGACTCCCGAAGCAATGCGGAATTTCATAGCTAATCATTTAGGTCCGTTATTTAAAAAAGAACTCCCAAATGTAGAATTATGGCTCGGCACACTCAATTGTAACCGTATGGAAGACGTGAACCACATAATGAACGATCCTAAAGCCAGAAAATATATTAAAGGTATCGGATTACAGTGGGAAGGTAAAGATATTATTGCTGAAATTCACAGAAAATATCCGAAAATAAAATTGATGCAGACCGAGAATGAATGTGGCGGAGGAACCTTTGATTGGGGAGCCGCAGAACATACATTCGATTTGATCAGAAAATATATCGGTGGTGGAGCAAATGCCTATATGTACTGGAATATGGTCTTACAGGATAAAGGGACGAGTACTTGGGGATGGAGTCAGAATGCGATGATCGTTATCGATTCCAAAACGAAACAGATCAATTACACTCCTGAATTTTATGTTATGAAACATCTCAGTCACTATGTAAAACCCGGAGATCACAAACTGAAAACATTGGGGCAGGATGAAAACTTATTAGCTTTCAGAAATAAAGAAGGAAAAACAATAATTCTCGTTGCCAATAAAGAAGACAAAATCAAAAATATGACGGTTTCAATCAACGGGAACGTATTGAATCTAAGTCTCAAACCGAAATCCTTCAATACTTTATCTATAAAACTCTAAAAAAACGATTATGAACACGAAATCAATATATACAGTATTTTTGTCGGTCATTATCAGCGCCGGAGTTTCTGCACAAAAAGTTGAATGGAAATACTCTACTCAAGATAATTACTGGAAAAACGGAAAAGGGATAAAGTGGTCTGACTCCCCTGAAAAAACAGGAGAAGTTATCCGAATATCTGATGAAAAAGCCCAATATATCGATGGTCTGGGCGGTACTTTCAACGAACTCGGATGGGACGCTTTATGTACTTTACCCGAAGAAAAAAAGAATGAAATTCTTTTTAATCTGTTCAGCCCGAAAGAATCCAACTATACCTATTGCAGAATGCCTATCGGAGCCAGTGATTTCGCTATGAATTTCTATTCTCTGAACGACGTTGTCGATGATTTCGATATGATCAATTTCAGTATCGACAGAGACCGGCACATATTGATGCGCTATATCAAAGAAGCTCAGAAAATTCATCCCGGCCTGAAAATCTGGGCATCGCCTTGGTGCCCGCCGGCTTGGATGAAAACCAATAACCATTATGCCAGCGAATATGATAACAGCCCCGTCAATCATAACGGACTACCGCAAAAAAGAGCATTGGAACTGCCTACCACCGGATTCAAGATGCAACCGGGATATTTAGATGCCTACGCCCTCTATTTCACCAAATTCGTTCAAGCTTACGAGAAAGAAGGTATCAAAATCGAGGCTGTAAATATCCAGAACGAGCCTTGTTCGACTCAAAAATACGCCAGTTGTACATGGCGTCCGGAAGATATGGCATACTTTATCGGCAAATTCTTAGGACCGAAATTCGAAAAAGAAAACATTCAGACCGAAATATTCTTCGGAACAATCAACAGGGATAATCCTCAATATACCAAAACCGCCCTCGATGATCCCGCCGCATCGAAATATATCAAAGGGGTCGGATTCCAATGGGACGGTAAAGGGGCAATACCTACTATACACAAAGAATATCCTCACCTTAAAATGATGCATACCGAAGCCGAATGCGGTAACGGTTCGAACGATTGGGGTGCGGCCGAGCATACATGGTGGCAAATCAGCCATTACCTGAGAAACGGAGCTCGGGTATTTACCTACTGGAACATGATTCTCGACCAAAACGGTATAAGTCCTTGGGGATGGAAACAAAACTCACTGATTACTATCAATACCGAAACCGGAGATGTCACCTATCATCCCGAATTCTATTTGATGAAACATTTGTGCCATTACATCGTGCCCGGAGCTTACAGACTCCGTACTCCCGATAATCAGGAAAATCTTCTCGCTTTTGAGAATCCCGACGGAAAAATCACAATATTGATCGTAAACCGCGATAACCAAGAAAAAAATCTCTCGATCGAAGTAAAAGGCAAATTTCTCAACTTAAAAGTAAAACCAAAATCATT
>CASFRL010000030.1 GCA_949297285.1 uncultured Bacteroidales bacterium | reverse complement strand
TTGTTCTGAGGTTCCGGCTCCTATATTAAAACGCCAAGCTGATAATCCGATACCTTTCGGTGTTCCATTCGACAATGTATCACAACTGAACAGAAGTTCTGCCAAGCGTTCTTTTTTATTTTCCGGGAAATATTTTCCGATGAATTGCGTACTCCAACCATCCGATGCTCCGAAATTGCGAATCGTTTGTTTTGTTTGGTCAGCATAGATCGTAAACTCTGTAAAATCGCAAAACTCCGAACTCCATTCTTTAATTTCTGCTGCAGTAAGAGCTTTTTGCTCTATTGTTATTTCATCGAGCAAACCGACAAGCGTATTTGTGCCATTACCGAAATCGACCTGTGAAAAAGGATTTTCTTTGTCATAATACCCCGTAATTTGTTTTCCCAAAACACCATTTATATATATCCGGTAATAAGGGGTTCCTCCGGCACTAAAAACCTGTGTCAAAGAGACACTGTTCCACTCTCCGGGGATTATCGGACCAGAGGTAATTTTTCCCGTAGATCGATAAACTCCGTTTTCTTTTACTTTAAATTCAAGTATGGCCTGCCCCGAAACAACCTCCGAAACTGTCAATATACCTTCATCGTCATTTTGTCCTACAAAGCGAACCAATATCTTATCAATATCATCGTTGGTAAACTGGCTTTTAAAATATACAAATCCTAAAGAGAATTCATCCTTCATTAAATCCTCAATTTGTAAAGATAATCTGCTGTCGGCTTTAATATCTGCCACATACCCCCTGATGTTATTTTTTACACGTTCTACATTTTGCACAAAACTTTCAATGTTTCTCATATCATCATCCAATCCTGTTTCAAAAGAAAAACGGGCATAAGATAGCGTTCCCGATTCAATAATCGAAGGTTCGGGCAATTCCTCATCTTTCGATAAAGCAAGTATCTGATTAGCCGCTAAAGCCGTGTGGTATATCTTTATATCATCGATGCGTCCACTCATCGAATAACTTGTTTCAGGATTACATCCTAAAAAACATTTAGAGATATTAAAATCGGAAAGTTGCAATAACGATTCAAGTTCTCCGGATAAATTACCATTCACATAATATTTTATCTGGGAACCTTTGAAAACAAGTGCGAAATGATACCACTTATTATTTTCCAGAATTTCTCCGGCAATCGAGCGATAAACAGAATAAGGCTTGTTATCGAGGACGAGGTAACTGTTATCACCCCAAGTTGTTTTCGGAGTCAGATAAATATTACTTCCATCGTCAGCATATAAAGCCAGAAACATACGCCAATTTGCAGAAGGATCAGCATCTTCTCTTTTCCCGAAAAATGAAATGGTCATCTCATCGGAAAGTACATCGCCTTTGAGTTGCAAACAACCTTTCGAAGCGGCATCGAAACGCAATACACTCCCTTGTCGTATATCATCCGACACGACAGATGCGCCATTCAATGCTTCACTATCAATATTTCCTAAACGATCGGCTTCTGTACCATCTTCAAAATCGATATCGGCAACCGGTAGGGCCTCATCGGCAGCATTCGACCACGCACATACCGGAAATAAGAGAATTAAACATAGGAATATGGCTATTTTTTTCATGGCTCATTATTTTTTTACATTCAAAATTAAACAATAATGTCTCCGAGTCTCTATCAAGAAACATCGAAGACATTATCAAAGACAACATCATTAATGTGTGACAGAAACTGTAACCAACGATTGTTGGGTCAATTTGGGATTGTTGTTTCCCATAAAATTATAATCGATTGTATAAGTAACCGGACCGTTGGAAAAATCGACCGGTGTCACTCCCGAAATCTGCTCTACACCATCGATTGTCACGCGGCAGTTTGTCCCATCCAAAAGGTTCGGATCATTATTCATCGTTTCAAATTCAGGAACGACATTAGCCAAATCGATGGTATTATCGGATAACTGCAAGGTAACATTATACCGATTATAATATGCAATGTCTCGCGCTATGGTCGCAGAAGCGCCACCAATCGAAAATTTTGTCATTTTCGGAATCATAACCGGAGCCACATAATAATTGGATATGACTCCCGATGCGGTAATAACCCGGAAATTCTGAATTTTCAATTTCCCGTCTTGTACAAACTCCACAATCCGGGAAGCTGTAGAACCGGAAACAATTTTCTTTTCTTCACCGGCAGCATTTATCCAATACATATCGGCCAGATTCGACGACAATTCAAAGTTGACTAACTGTTTTGCCTTGATCGAATTAAATGTCGCATCTCTCCACGCATCGAATAATATCGGACAAATCAAAGAATCCTGAGAAATAAATTCTGCATAAGATGTATAATAAACTGTCCCGGCATATTCCGACATCCGGTATAGATTATTTATCCTCAAATTATCCAATCCACCGTCTAATGCAACTACATTAATTTTTACCGAATCAACATCGAACACACGTTCACCGTTTTCATTTATCGAAGAGGCAATCCAGACAGCTGTAAATGTACCGGGTTCTTGATAAGAATAAGAAAACTGTCCATCCGAAGTAGTTGAATAACCAGTATCACCTTCTTTCCCATATACATGGGTAGCATCACCGGGATAAACGACATAATACTGTCCCGATCCTTTGTTTACAAAGTGTACCGACTCAAATACGTCATAAGTATCTTTTTCTATTTCAAAAGCAGCCTCCGGGGCTACATATAAATCACGGAGATAACCATTCTCGTCACACGATGTAAATATCAGAGCAACAAACAGGATATATATAATTTTTATCTTCTTCATAACATTCTCCATTTTAGTATCCAAAATTCTGTTCGATCACGCCATTCGATATGGTTATTTCTTCTTGAGGAATCGGGAATATCTCATTTACACCTTTTTTGAAATATTTTCCTCTCACCCTGATTTTTCCAGATGGCTGCTCTATCGGAGCATTTTTGGCAATCGTGGCCATTCTCTCACTCAAAATACCCAAACGAGCCAATTCGAACCAACGGTCGAACTCTCCGGCCATTTCTATCCGTTTTTCTTTCAATATTGCATCCCGTGTAACATCATACGGTGCATAGGCTACATCCTGGAAATTGGCAGCCGGAATCGAAATATACTGGGAATTGGGATTATCCGGATCTAACAGTTTACGAGCACGCTGCCGAATCTTATTTACATAATCGACGGCTTTACGGGATTCTCCAGTCTCGTTCAACGCTTCGGCAAACAGCAATAAAGCTTCCGGATAACGCATCACCCGATAATTGCGACCATTAACAGAACCTTCACTACGGAATATATAATATTTGACAAAAATCATACTATTTCCGTAATTGAACCATCCAATCGACGGAGATGTCTCTTCCTGTTTATAATAATTGCTGATTGAACGTCCCGTAATCGTAAACAATTTCCGAGGATCATTTTCAAAATCGCTGTTCAAATTTGACGTTGGTGTAATTGCTATAATCGAAGCTGTTCCTCCCAATGAATTTATCAACGACCCACCGCATTTCCAACTCTCATCGGTCGAGATTCCCGATCCCGAATAATCATAATGATTGATCTCGATCAACGATTCGGGAGAAAACTCACCTTCAAGCCGGAATATTTTATCGAACTCATCCAATTGATGAATACTTACAACATCTTGTCCGGCAAAAACTGTCTCTTTG
>CASFRL010000029.1 GCA_949297285.1 uncultured Bacteroidales bacterium | reverse complement strand
TGAACGATTTGCGGAGATTGGCCAATCCTGCACCATCGAATGTTTGGAGGATGATACGTGCCGGAGTGTTTGCAATATCTACTTCGCCCGGGACACCATTTTTATATTCGATCTTTTTCATGTCTGAAATTTTATCGGCATACCAGCCATGTTTTTTCAGACATTCAGCCAAAGCTTGTTCCATTCCCGAGAACAGATAAGGTGCTTTTGTTTCGATATAAACGCCGGGACGGTTTCCGTTGTCGTACGGGTCTTTTTCATATTCCGTTTCAAGATAATTACCGTCCGGATCGCGTTTTACGATACGTTTCCCGTTTTCATCCCGTTTGATGCGATATCCTTCGGCAATCATCAATACGTCATCCAAAGTCAGAATATCTTGGCCGACAAACGATTTGCGTGCTTGTTCGGGATTAGCTTCATTAAACCATGATCCGATATCTAATTTCAGCAATTCGTCGTATGTAAATTTGCTGGTATAATCATTTTTGCGGTCGGGATAGATGACTTCGACATCTGTTGTTCTCAACAGACTTTCGTCGTGGAGTGCAAGAATCACACCGTCTTTGGTCTTTTGCAGGTCGCATTCGAGGTAATCAGCTCCCATATTTCTTGCCCATCTCATTGCTGCTTCACTCTCTTCCGGTGCCCAGAATTCGGTTCCTCTGTGGGCGATAATGATATTTTTGGGAAGATAGGCAATTACATCTTTTTGCTCTTGACTAAGAGGAAGCAATTCCGGGACGTCATACGTCGAATAGCCATCCGTACGAATATCATCCTGGCACGATGTAAATACCGATGACAGGAGGGTTGACAATGCTAAAGCATAGAACAACTTCGAATTGATTGATTTAGCTTTCATTTTGATTAAATTTTTAGGTTATTGTTGGTTGATTTAATATTTCACAAAACACATTCTTCCTTTGACTCTTCGGGGTAAAGATTGCAAGCTCTATTTCTCGGAGCCTGCAATCGATCCCGAATTATCACTATGGAAAGTTTTTATTCTTTTTTACCTTGTTGTTCGATCAGGTATTGTTCCTCTTTATAGGTGAAACTTACAAAGAAGATCGACAGTACGCAGGCTGCCAAGAGAAGGATAAATGTCCAATCCCATCCGGCATGTTCGGCAACGTATCCAATGACGATATTGGCTAAAATTGCGGTTCCGAAGAAGTATCCGAAGAACCCTGTCAGTCCGGCAGACGTTCCTGCTGCATTTTTGGGGGCCAAATCAAGCGCTTGTACACCGATCAACATTACCGGGCCATAGATGAAAAATCCGATTGCAATAAGCGAAAGGGTTACAATCACATAATTGTTGGAGAATTGCCAATATGTAAAGATAAACACGGCGACAATAGCCATGAAAATAATCGTGGTGATGGCACGGCGGCCTTTAAACAGTTTGTCACTTACCCAACCACAGAAAAGCGTTCCGGGTATTGCCGCAAATTCGTATGCAAAATATGCCCATCCGGCTTCTTTAATATCATATCCTTGAGCCTCTTTCAAGAATGTCGGAGCCCAGTCGAGACATCCGTATCTGACCATATAAACAAAAGCATTGGCGATAGCAATAAACCATAACATTTTGTTGTTGAGCACATATTTAAAGAAAATCTCTTTTGTTGTGAGCACTTCCTCTTGTTTTGCACTATAATTTTTGGGATAGTCGTTGCGGTATTTTTCGATAGAAGGTAAACCGCAAGATTGTGGCGTGTCTCTGATCAAAATATAGGCAAGCAATGCAATGAAAATTGCTACGGCCGACGGAAATACATAAGTTCCGATCAGAAAATAGTGCGTTGTGTCTGCTCCATAGAACCAAGAACCGAACCAGATGGCTCCGTAAACAGCCATAGGACCGACCAAGGCGCCTCCGACATTGTGGGCGCAATTCCAGATCGCCATTTTTGTCCCGCGTTCTTTTACCGAAAACCAGTGAGTCATTACACGTCCGCACGGAGGCCAACCCATACCGTTAAACCATCCTACAAGGAAGTTGAGCGCAGCCATCATAAAGATTGCCCATCCTTTATTTTCCGGGCCGAATGCTACAACCGGGACGATCATGAACATCATCGATAAAGAGGCCAGAATCAAGCCCAAAGGCAAGAATATCCGCGCATTGCTGCGGTCTGAAACACTACCCATCAAAAACTTCGATAAGGCATAAGCAATTGCATTCATTGACAGAACGATACTCAGCTCTCCTTTTTCATAGCCAAACTGAGCAAGTTCGGGGATAGCCATTGAAAAGTTCTTCCGAACGATATAATAACCGGCATATCCAATAAAGATTCCTAAAAAAACCTGCCATCTTAGACTCTTGTAACGAGAATCTATCTGATCTTCCGGAATTTCCGGCTTATAGGCAGGAGGGGCCATAAAATTTCTCATGACAATTAGATATTAGTGTGAATTCTAAAATATTATTTATTTAAATCTCTAGTCGCTTCAAAATCGATCGATTCGGCCAAAATGCTGATCGGGTGTTTAACCTTGTAAGGTGTTGACATCTCTATTTGCCATTTGCATGTTTCGCAATCTGTCGCAATAAAGTCGGCAGCCGAGTTTTCTATTTGTTTGAATAGGGATGATCCGATACCTTGCGAAGTTTTGTAATTTTCTTTTTTAAATCCGTAGGTGCCGCTGATACCACAGCACTGAGAGTCTAAAACGACCAAGTCGACATGGGGAATATTGCGAAGCATATCGATTGAATAGAAGCCCCAGCCTAACTTTTCCATGTGACAGGGAGTGTGGTAAGCAATCCTCGTTTTTGCAGCATCGCGGTATTTGATTTTCACTTTGCCCGATTCGATCAGTCGGTAGATAAAACGGGTAGCCAGTTCGATAGAATCCCTGATGTCGTCATTCTCTATCTCCAATAGATGAGGATATTCGTCGCGCATGGTAAATGTACATGTCGATGATGCTGCAATTACCGGGCGATTTTCTTCTTTTACAGATTTTCGAATAGCTGCTACGTTTATTTTTGCCTGTTTCTTTGCCTGTTTGATCAGTCCGTTCGATATCAATGCAACACCGCAACATTTCTCATTTTCCAATAAATGTACGCCATAGCCGATAGCATTCATTACTTTCACCAGATCTTTACCCAATTGCGGATAATTATAATTGATGTAGCATCCGTGGAAAAAACTTACATGATTTTTGAAAGAGTCTTGTTGCGGCTGTGCACTCTTTTTGAACCAACTCTCAAACGTCTGCGATGCGTATTTGGGGAATGTGCGATGTTTGTCTATTTTCAGAATGCCATCCATGACAGATTTTACCGGTTTCAGGGCAACAGCCGTGTTTACGACTGGAGCAAATGTCGACGATATGCTTCCGACGATGTCGGTATTGGCCAGCATCATATCGCGCAATGAAGGTTTGCTTTTGCTGTATCTGATACGTGCAAGTTGGATAATGTCTCCGATACGGACGTTCGACGGACATGCGACTTCGCAGCGTTTGCAGTTCAGACAATATTTAAGGGCTTCATCAAAAAATTCCCCTCTTTTCAAGCGTAAGCGTTCGCCGTCGGGACCTGCTTGTTTGGGCCCCGGATAATTCGGATTTACCGGAACTACCGGACAATAGACCGTGCAAACCGTGCACTTGATGCACTGTTCGAAGTTATTGTCACTGATATTGTATTGTTGCATATTCATGGCTCTGCTTTATTTTTTCAAATTATCAGCAACGTATAATGCGGTCAATAGAGATACGCCTGCACCGCAACCTTCCTGAAGGGCATCGAATCCGCTCAGGATAGAGCCGATGGCATATACGTTTTTTTGCGTCTTTCCGTTTATTTTAATTCTAAACTGTTCGTCGGTTGCAACGCCGAAAGTCCTGTATTTTTGCGACTCGAATACAAAGGTATTGTACCATGTATTACGATTGGCGTCAAAATCGACATCGGCACCGAAAACAGGTTCGGAGACACCGTCCATGCATGCATGCAAACCGTTGCTGAAAAAACTGCCCGAAGCCAGGATGAAATTGTCGGCTTGCAATGCGATATCTCCGTGATTTGTCGTATATATATTGTAAACGACCCCGTCTCCTATATCCGCCTTTTCAACATTGTCGCCCAGCATGAAGAATCCTCCGGCCAATTCAAATGTGCGGCGAAGCCTTTGCTGTGTGCGGATTCCCGGGACAGATGGTGGCATTGTCGGAATCAAGTATACGGGGATGCCAGATTTCTCTTTTATGAATTTTACGGGTTCGTCCGAAGACAATCCGAAAACCGCCGGCAAAGCTATGGCATCAAATCCTTTAGCGTTATCTGTAAGTATCGATAATAAAGAGTTTAGGGTACCTTCGTTTTCCATTACACGGGCGATGTTTGCCGAGCGCATCTCTGTCGGACTTTGTCTGAGCCGTTTGAATTCGGGTAATGAGACGGATATGATTTTGCATTCCGCACCCTTTTGTTCGAATGCATCTGCCACAAATTTGGTGTTGAAATCAAGAAATCCGGCAACGTTGGCCAATAATATCTTTTTCCCGATCACCTCGTCGTTTTTTTTCAATGTCGCAAAATCGGCTAAGGTCAGCCATGTCGGTATTGTTGTCCCCATAGGCGTTATTCGGTACGTATTGCATTTTGAGTTGCCTTCTACCTGAATGCCGGAGTCTGTCAATAATCGTTTTGCCTCTTGAGCATAAAATGAAAATTGAGTTCCCAATTTCGTGTAAGGGTGTTCTTTGCTTAACGCCCCCACTGCTTCCTCAGGATTTGTGACAGGTGTCCTGTCCGGTAATTCGTTAAGTAGATCGAATGATCCCGAAGAGAAATGTAGTGCACTCTGTCCCGCAGAAACAATAGCACATTTAAAACCTCTGTTCTGTAAACGGATACCGCAAGTCAATCCTGCCAGTCCGCCACCGATAATCACCGTATCGAACTTCATTTTTCTTCCATTTTATTCATTCCACATACTCCGCTATATACCCATTGAGTATATTCGCTCTCTCTTAATGCTTCACCCCAAGCAACCGGATACATTCCTTTCCACCGTTCGTTCAGGAATCTTGCCAAATCGTTTTTTGCCTGTTGGGTGCAATTATGTGCTTCACTTAAAAAACCGGCAGCACGGCATGCGCAAAGCTCGCCTTGACAAGTCCCCATGCCGACACGGGTACGGCGGCGTAAATCTTCCAAGTTATGAATATCGAGTTCTCCTAATGCATATTCTACCTCGCCAACCGAAACATCTTCGCATTCACAAACCAGACTGTTATTGAATTCGTTTTCCGAGGCAATTCTCGATGCCATATCGCCATGGCGCCCTACCGTAGAGCGTTTGATACGGTCCGAGAGGTGATATGTTTTCTTTTGGGGTATCTCTTCTTCGTTTCGTGATCCGGGGAGAGGTTCGTTCATGGTCACACAAGGTTTATCAATACCTAATTTCCGACAAGCCAAGTCTGTCGCTTTTTCCGCCATCAAACGATAAGTCATAAGTTTTCCGCCGGTAATTGTAGCAAAACCGGCAATGCCGTCACGAGTCTCGTGATCGAGCAAAACAATTCCACGACTGATGTTTCGCCCCGAAGGATTGTCATCGGCTGCTACCAGCGGCCGAACTCCGGCATATGCCCGAAGAATACGTGTCGTAGCTAAAGATGGGGCTAATTTCTTGCCTTCCCGGAGTAATAGATCGACTTCTTCTGAAGTAACTTTCATGTCGTCGATCTCGTCGAATCCGACATGGCTGGATGTTGTCCCGATTAAACAAATCGTGTCGCCGGGAACTAAGATATCGGCATCTGCCGGTTTTCGGCAACGGTTGAGTACGATGTTATTTACGCGATGCCCGAAAATCAGCAACGAGCCTTTAGCCGGATACATCCCTATTTTTATCCCTGCCATCTCGGCTATACCGTGTCCCCAAATGCCGGCGGCATTGATTGTCAAGGGAGCGTAATAGTTGGCCGTCTCTTTTTTCTTATGGTCTAAAACCTTAACACCGATGATGCGGCCTTGCTCTTGTATCAGTCCTACGACTTCATGATAGATAAGGACTTTGGCACCATGAGCTTTTGCATCGATGATGTTTGCCAGTGTCAGACGGAACGGATCTACCGAGCCGTCCGGTACTTTGACTGCACCAATGAGGTTCGGATTGACCGACGGCTCAAGCCGACGTGCTTCGGCAGGATCGATTATCTGCGCATCGATTCCTGCCGCTTGGCACGATTCTACAAATTTTGATTGGAAGTTTATGTCATCTTCGGGAAGAGAAATGAATAACCCGTCATTTTCTTCTACGCAATGTCTTGCTATTTTTCGAAGAATCATGTTCTCTTTAATGCATTCAGACGCCGATTCCTTGTCGGTAACGGCATAACGAGCTCCACTGTGTAGAAGGCCGTGGTTGCGTCCGGTTGCTCCTGCTGCAAAATCGAATCGTTCTATCAACAATACCCTCATCCCTCGCAGAGAGCAGTCGCGTGCAGTACCGGCTCCGGTTATGCCTCCTCCGATTATAATAATATCAAACTCATTATTTTTACTGCTGAGGTTCATCGTGCTTTTGTATTAGATTTTTATTATCGTTTCAAAACGCATAATGTTTTATTGCGCAACAAATATATAGATTGTTTTTTTTATAAACGAAACTTTTTTCCTTATTTTTTTGTGAAAAATCGAAATATTGTTTCGGTATGAAACTTTTTTGTCTTAATTTTATGCTTTGCAACATAAATGCGAAACTTTGAGATGGTATAAAAAAGTATTGATAGGATAATTCAATACTTTTAACAAAAAAAGTTTCTTATTGATTGGGAATTGAAGTAACTTTCTTTAAAAATAAATACCCCTGATTTATGACAAAAGAAGAGAGGCATTCTATCATTTTAGATCTGTTGATGCAGCATAATTCAATACTTGTAACCGATTTGGCGGAACATTTAAATGTTTCTTCGGTTACGATTCGAAAAGATCTGACCGATTTAGAGAAAGACTCGAAGCTATATAGAAACCACGGTAAGGCTATTTTGATCAATCCCTATATAAACGATAGAAACGTAAACGAAAAAGAAAAGTTTTATATCGAAGAAAAAAGACTGATCGGAAAGCAGGCTGCCAGTATGATAACAAGCAAAGATTCTATCTTGATTGCTTCGGGGACAACCATGCATGCTTTGGCAAGATGTATCCAGACTACCGACCAGTTAACGGTCATTACGGCATCGTTGCAAGTGGCGAATATCTTATCTAAAGATAAGAATATAGATATTTTGCAATTGGGGGGAATGTTGCGTCACAGCAGTCTTTCTGTGGTAGGAAAATATGCAGAAGCGGCTCTCGCCGATTTTTCGTGTAGTAAGCTCTTTATCGGGGTTGACGGCATCGATTTGGATTTTGGCATTACCACCACCGATATGATGGAGGCAAGTCTTAATCGGGTTATGATGCAAACCGCTCAAAAAACTATTGTCTTGGCCGATTCATCCAAGTTCGGAAGAAGAGGATTCAGTAAAATTTCCGATATGGAAGAGATCGATCAGATCATTACCGACTCTAAAATATCTCCGGCAACCGCTAAACGAATCGAGGATATGGGCATCATTCTGACGATTGCCGACGAGAACGGCCATTGATGTGCGTTACGCCTATTTGTTCGAATGGAGGAAATCTCCTGTTTCGTGTCGAGCAGGGGATGACTGTCGACTTTTGATTCGAAACTTGCCGGGGCAGACCGTTGAGAAGACGATAAAAAAACTTATCACTGAATTTAAACGGTGATAAGTTTTTTTACATATATATAAATACAGAATGATAAATCCCCGGTAAAGTTTTTTGTGTCAATAATCTCTTATAATGTAGAAAGTCTACCCTTAAAAATGCAATGTCACATCGACTCCGCAAGTTATCGGGCGTCCCAATTGAATAAATCCGTTCGGCTCTTGTAGATTCTCAGCATTCATCGTTTCGAAATAAAAAGCCTGATAACGATAATTCAAAAGATTTTTTCCCCAGACACTTACATCTACATTGCTTTTCCGAAATGTCAAATCTCCATTGAGTAGCCCGTAAAATTTTTGTGCTACGTCGTTTTTTTCTGTCCAGTAGATTTTTCCCTGTCCCGAAAATCCGGCATCGATAAGAATGCAGTCGAGCCAAGGTTTATTGATTTCTACAATATAATTTCCTGAAACAGAAAGGGTGTGCTTAGGTGCAAAAGGCACGTAGTTTCCTTTATTGCCGTCTTCATCCGAGATGAATGTCGCATGGGTATATCCGTAAGCCAACGTAAATTGAAGGTGATCTGCCGGTGACAAACGTACCGAAAGTTCGGCTCCTTTGCTGGCCGAGTGCCCTGAGTTTTTGGTCGTACGGCCAAATCCGTTTACGATCGAGATTTGCTGATTCCGGCAATCGATATAAAAAGCCGCAAAGTCGATCCCTAATCTCCGATTCCATAAATCGGCCCGTCCTCCGATTTCATAGTTCCAGCTATGCTCGGGTTTGTAGCGGATAAGGTCGTTGACGTTACTTTGTATCTGTGTCATGTGGCTCAGATCGGGCAGCATGGGTTTAAAATTTTGAGGAACCTTATCGAGAATATCCGTAATCATCTTGCTGCGGAGTTGCTCTTGAATGATATTGGAGAACATCTGGAAATTGTAGCCACCCGACCGGTATCCTCGGGCAACCGAAGCATAAACGAAATATTGGGGATTGAATTTATATTTCAGTTCGAATTTGGGTAGAAGTTCCCACGTGTTCATTTCGTCTTCTCCACTGATCGACAACGGAACGGATACCGGGATCGAGATCACTCTTCCCCCCATGTTCTGAGGTAGGGTAATGTTGAAATTCGAAACAAACGGAGCATCTGTAAACGTATTGTGATTTATTTTCGAATGTTCGTAATCGAGCCTTAATCCGACGGTTCCGGAAAGATTGTCAATAAACAGATTGTTATATGTCATCTGTTTGAAAACGGCCAATCCGAATGTCGGAGTTTTATAAATACCGTTTATATATAAATTGGGGCTCTCCACTTTCAATCCTAACTGGACAGGAAGTCCGCTGATGCTATTGAATGTTGAATTTACGCTGTTCTCGATCATGTATTTCAATCCGTCCTCTTTAAAATTTACCGGACCGTCGGTTCGTAAATGAGAATAGAATCCGAAGACTCCGGCAACCCATTGCAGATTTTTATTGGTTGCCGATTTGAATGTTACTTCTTGGGTGATGGCATCTTGTTTCTGTTTTTGTTGCAAAGTGAAGACCGACAATGGTGTAAAATCCTGATCGAGATGCATATTGTCTTTTAAAAATTGATAACTGGTAATTGAGTTTACGATATATCGGTCGTGTATGTATTGCAACAAAATGCTGTTGGTCGATAATTTGCGGTCGTAAGAAGAGCGGTCGTTGTAGTTGATCGGATATCGCATCCCGTTTCCTTTGTCAAATTTTTGGTAGGGATACCCGTCTTGGTCGCTGTATTCGAAATCGGAAGTGAGATTTATTTTCAACCGGGGATTGATCTTGATGTAAATTTGGGCACGACCGCCGGCCACTTCTGTCGCTCCCGAACTTTTGTCCGTAGCGATATTCTTGAAATACCCGTCGTTTTTTTTGTATTTCCCGTTGATCGAGAATGCGATATGTTCATTGATTTTGTGACTGTGGGAGAGGGCGGCGTTCCATGCGTTGTAATTGCCATATCCGGCTTTTATTTTTGTACCTTGATAAACAAACGGCGATTTGGTATAGATATTGATTAAGCCATTCATCGTATTTCGTCCGTATAACGTCCCTTGCGGACCTCTCAGAACCTCTACTTTTTCAATGTCCATAAAGTCGAAGTCGAATGCGCTTTTATCCAGATACGGAACATTGTCGACATTCAGCCCTACGGCCGGAGAATTGATGCGTGAGCCGATACCTCGGATGTAGACCGATGATATCAATTTCGAGCCATAATCCGGAATGTATAAGTTGGGAACGATGGCCGAAAGTCCTTTTAACGATACGATGTGTTGCCGTTCCAGTTTTTTCTCGCCGACGATCGAGATCGATCCGGGAAATTCGAAAAAACGTGTTTCCGATTTGGGCGACGAGATTACCTGTATCTCATTTAAATTTACGTTAGTATAGATAGAACTGTCCCGGTCTGTTTGTTCTTTGTCAAATGATGCAAAAGCCGGAACCATTCCGGTTGCAAATAATAAAAGCAGTATAAATTTTTTCATTCTTTTTTACCCTATTTTCTAAAGATACAAATTAAAGTTATAGTAATCTATATGGCAATCACTATATATAGTGATTTTTAAGATCTAAAAAGTTGTCAGGTTTTGCATTTTGTGTAAATTTACCCACTCAAAAAAATAGCTTATTTTTATCGGAGTTAATGGTGTAATATCGGTATATTGCTCGATTCCTTAATTTGTAGATCATAATTATGCAACCATACAATGAAGATGTCATCGTAGAGCAACTGCAAGACCCGCTAAAATGCAAAGCCGCATTTACGCAGGTCGTCACTCATTATAGTGAGCCGTTGTATTGGCAGATTCGGAAAATGGTATTTTCACATGATGATGCCGATGATTTGTTACAGAATACATTCCTTAAGGCCTGGAGCAGTATCGCCTATTTTAGAGCCGAAGCTCGGTTATCGACATGGTTATATCGTATAGCCATCAACGAAACGATTACATTTTTAAATAAACAGCGGAGACTGAATCATGTTCCGTTGGACGGCGAAGATCTTTTTTTGCTCGATAAATTGGAAGCCGACCAATGGTTCGATGGAGATGAATTGCAAAAACGTCTGCACGAAGCTATTTTGAGACTACCGGAAAAGCAGCGGCTTGTTTTTAATATGCGTTACTTTGATGATATGAAATATGAAGATATGTCTCATATTCTGGGTACATCGGTAGGGGCATTGAAAGCCTCGTACCATCATGCAGCCCGTAAAGTCGAAGAATATTTAATGGCAGATGATTAAACCTTACAATTTGTTTTTAGTCTAAAAGGCAAAGATATTATGAAAAAAGATGCCGATATATTGAAACAGATGGGACGCGATACTGGAATGCGGGTCCCGGACGGTTATTTCGAGAATTTTACATCTCGTATGGTAAGCCAATTGGGCGAGCCGCAGATTGTAAAGGAAAAAGTAACCGTATGGAAGCGGGTTACCCCGTGGTTATATTTGGCTGCGGTATTTTGCGGAATAGCTTTAATGGTACGAATATTTATACCGGAAAAAGAATCTCCTGCTTCGATTACCGAGACAGAAATGACAATAACCAATGAAAATATAGAAGACTATTTGTTTTATAGTAATGTCGATGAATATTCGGTATATGAATATTTGGCATTAGGAGAATAAAATCTACTACTTATTATTTATTTGCCGATAAAGATGAGAAAAATAATTACTGCATTTTTGTTTTGCGTTTTGTTTTTGCCGGTATGCAATGCTCAAGGAAACTCACCGGAAGATCGATATAAACGTTTTCAAAACTATAAAAAAGAGTATTTGCGGAAACAAATAGGGCTTACCGATAAAGAAGCTGCGCAGTTTTTCCCTTTGTATGATGAGATGCAGTTAAAAAAATATCGGCTGAATCGTCAGGTGCGTTCCGAGGCAAGGCGTGTCGCCTATTCCAAAACTCCGGTTTCGGAAAAAGAGTATGCCTCTTCGGCCGAAGCGCTCTCATTGTTACCTCTTAAAGAAGCTCAGATAGAACGAGAGTATTATATCCGTTTTAGAGGCATCCTTTCCCCGCGGAAACTTTTCTTGTATCGCCGAGCCGAAAATTCTTTTGCCAAAGCGATGTTACAACATCGGGATAAAGAACAGAAAAAAAAATAGTTGTTAAGGAATAAGTGAAAGTTGCTTACTTATCTTTGTGTACAAGATTTGTATCGAATCATCGAAGTGTATCATTTTCAATAAAGTGTATAGTTTTTGGGGAAAGCGATATAAATCTCTAATTTATTTTGTACATTTGCCCACTATTAAGGTAAATAACTTAAAGAAAAGGTATTAAGTAACAAATAAATAAAAAAGACATGAAAAAAAATTGGGTATTAGTTGTGGCTGTCGCAATAGCCGTTGGTTTGGTTTCTTGTAAAGCAAAAGAAAGTTCTTATAAAGCTGCTTATGAGAAAGCGCAGGAAAAACCTGTGGCAGAGCAGACTTTGGCTCCGGAACCTGTGGTTACAAAACCGGCTTCATCTACAAATACAACCTCTTCTCCAGTACGGGTAAGTACCGAGAAAATAACAACTGTAAATGCCGGAGACGCTTCTAAACTGAAGATGTTTAATGTTGTCGTTGGTAGTTTTACAATCAAGACCAATGCTTCTAATTTGCAAGAATCTTTGGTCGAAGATGGATATAATGCTTTCTTGGCACAGAATGCAAAAGGAATGTATCGTGTGATTGTGGGTAGTTTTGACGATAGACCATCGGCTACCGAATTGCGTGAAAGCATAAAAGCAAAATATCCTAATCGTTTTTCGGATGCTTGGTTATTGATTAATGAATAAGTTAAATCGTTTGATTTCATGATAAAGCATTTCCCCATCGGAAATGCTTTTTTATTTTGTGATCGAATCGTTGATTATATATTTATATTGATAATAGTCGCATTATCTGTTCGGTCGTTTCTGCAATATTATGAAGCGCAAACTCTTTATCCATCGCTTTTGCTAATGTAACGGGATAAGGCTGTATGGAGAATGTGGCAAGAAACCCGGCTTGGTTGAGCCTTTCCCGATTTTCTATACCCCCGCCTAAAGCGATGACGGGGATATTTTGCCTTTGGGCAACCTCCAATATTCCCGAAGCGGTTTTCCCCATAGTGGTTTGGTCATCAAGTTTTCCCTCTCCGGTAATAATTAAATCAGCTCCGGCTATTTGCTTTTCGAATTCGATCATTTCCAATACCGTTTTTATCCCCGATTGCAGGTGGGCAGAAAAAAATGCAATACATGCCGCCCCGATACCTCCGGCGGCTCCGGCACCGGGTATATTATCGATTTTTATCTGTTTTGCGTGTTCTATTATATGAGCAAAATTTCTCAAACCACGATCCAATAAACATACTTGCTCTTTCGATGCCCCCTTTTGCGGAGCATATACATAGGCTGCACCATTTTTTCCGAAGAGGGGATTGTTTACGTCGCATATTATCGTAAATCGGCAATCTTTCAGTTCCGGTAATACCTCCGACTCATCGATCGAAACGATTTGTTCAAGAATCTCTCCGCCATATCTTAGATCGATACCATTTTTATCTTTAAATCGGAATCCGAGAGCTTGTAACATTCCCGTCCCCGCATCATTCGTTCCACTCCCGCCTATGCCGAGCAAGATATTGCGGCAGCCTCGGAGAATGGCGTCCTTAATTAATTCTCCTGTACCGAACGACGTCGTTTTCATCGGGTTTCGTTTGTGAACGGGTATCAGTGATAACCCGCTGGCTGAAGCCGTTTCGATGACAGCCGTTTTCCCGTCATTTGATAACAGATATTCGGCGTCGATAGGTTCCGATAACGGGTTATGGACAAGGCATCTTATCCGTTTCCCTTTCAATCGCTGGTTCAAGGCATCTGTCAACCCTTCTCCTCCGTCGGCAACACAAAGACATACGGCCTCACACGTCGGGAATACTCGAAGAATACCTTTTTTAATACTGTCGGCAACTTCTTGTGATGATGCAGAACCTTTGAACGAATCGGAGGCGATGACTATTTTTTTCATAATGGAATATCCCTCTTTTACAGAATGTCTGAAAAAGTACGTCCTTTCTTTTAAAAAAACAAATGATTGAAAAATTTTTTCTTGAATATTTGTTTTTTCAAATTCATTCTTTACATTTGCAAGCAATAATTCAGAAAAAAGATGAATATGATTTTGGTAAACGCATATTGGTGGCAATTCTTACAACTCCAGCAGTCGTGAGAAGCAACCCTATGTAATTAAACCAAACAAATATATATCGCATAAAAAAGGAGGTTTGCCAACACGGCAGACCTCCTTTTTTTATGCCTCAAGGTACGGGATAAAAACAAAAAAAACAGAATGATATGAAAAAAGATTATCAAGTAAACAGTGAAGGTTATTATGGAGAATTCGGTGGAGCATATATCCCGGAGATACTCTATACGTGCGTAGAAGAATTGAGAGAGAATTATCTTACCATAATTCAAAGTCGGTCATTCAAAGATGAGTTCGATCGTTTATTGCGCGATTATGTGGGAAGGCCTTCTCCGCTTTATCTCGCTTCGCGCTTGTCCGAGAAGTACGGCTGTCGCATCTACCTTAAACGAGAAGACCTTAACCATACCGGGGCGCATAAAATCAATAACACAATCGGTCAGATATTGATTGCCAAACGTATGGGCAAGCGCCGTATTATTGCCGAAACGGGAGCCGGACAACATGGTGTGGCAACGGCTACGGTTTGCGCCCTTATGGGTATGGAGTGTATTGTTTACATGGGAAAGACCGATGTCGAACGGCAACACATCAATGTCCAGAAAATGGAGATGCTCGGAGCTAAGGTTTGCCCGGTAACTTCAGGAAATATGACCTTGAAAGATGCCACGAACGAGGCTATACGCGATTGGTGTTGTCATCCCTCCGATACTTATTATATAATCGGTTCTACCGTAGGTCCGCATCCTTACCCCGATATGGTTGCCCGTTTGCAATCGGTGATCAGTGAGGAGATTCGCAAACAACTCTCTTTACAGGAAGGACGCGATTATCCCGATTACCTGATTGCCTGTGTCGGTGGAGGCAGCAACGCCGCTGGTACTATTTATCATTATATCAACGATGAAAGAGTAAAGATCGTTTTGGCCGAGGCCGGAGGAAAAGGTATCGACACGGGTATGTCGGCCGCTACGATACAATTGGGCAAAGTCGGAATCATTCATGGCAGCAAAACGCTTGTGATGCAGAATGAAGACGGACAGATCGAAGAGCCTTATTCTATCTCTGCCGGGCTCGACTATCCCGGTATCGGACCTATTCATGCCAATCTGGCAAAAAACAAACGGGCGTTGGTCTTGTCCATAAACGATGATGAAGCGTTGCAAGCGGCATTTGAACTGACACGAATCGAAGGCATCATTCCGGCTCTTGAATCGGCACACGCCTTGGGTGCTCTCAGCAAACTGCATTTTCGCCCCGAAGACGTAGTCGTGCTTACGGTATCGGGGAGAGGCGATAAAGATATGGAAACCTATATTCGTGAAATGAACAGATTTTAGGAAGGAGAAGCGTTTTATGAAAACATTTGATTATACGACCAAAAGTAAAAAGGTCTTGGGCGATTTGCATACTCCGGTAAGCATATATCTCAAAGTGAGGGACATTTATCCGCAGTCGGCTTTGATGGAAAGTTCCGATTATCATGCCGGCGAAAACAGCCTTTCGTTTATCGCACTCTGCCCTTTGGCAAGTATCGGCGTAAACAGCGGTGTGTGCACCATGACATTTCCCGACGGTAGCCGGGAAGAGAAGACGATTGGCGAGAAGTTTACGGTTGAGAATGCCGTAAACGGATTTATCTCCCGTTTTAAGGTCTCCGGTAAAGACAGCCGGGTTTGCGGATTATATGGTTATACGACATTCAATGCGGTAAAATATTTCGAAAATATACCTGTAAAAGAGAGCCACGAAGAGTGCAACGATGCCCCCGATCTGTTATATATCCTTTATAAGCAAGTGATCGTATTCAACCATTTCAAGAACGAGTTGACACTGGTCGAGATGCTTTCTGAAGGAGAAAAGAGTATGCTTGACGAATTGGAGTCGGTTATCGGGAACCGCAATTTCGCCTCATATAATTTTTCTCTGACGGCTCCGGTATACAGTACGATTACCGACGAACAGCACAAAGCAAACGTGCGTAAAGGAATAAACCACTGTTTGCGGGGTGATGTGTTCCAAATTGTGCTTTCCCGCCGTTTTATTCAACCGTTTTCCGGTGACGATTTCAAAGTGTACAGAGCCCTTCGTTCGATTAATCCGTCACCTTACCTGTTCTATTTTGATTTTGGCGGGTATCGAATATTCGGTTCTTCTCCCGAAACTCATTGCAAGATTGAGGGGGGTAAGGCGTATATTGATCCCATTGCCGGGACGACGCGACGTACCGGCGATACCTGCAAAGACCGAGAGCTCACCGAAATGTTATTGGCCGATCCCAAAGAAAATGCCGAGCATGTGATGTTGGTCGATCTGGCACGGAATGACCTGAGTCGGAATTGCCATGACGTAAAAGTCTTGTTCTATAAAGAACCGCAATATTACAGCCATGTGATACATCTCGTGTCGAGGGTTTGCGGAGACCTTGACGCCGGGACGAATCCGGTGCGTGTGTTTGTCGATACTTTCCCGGCAGGGACACTTTCCGGAGCTCCCAAAGTAAGGGCAATGCAGTTGATCTCCGAAATAGAACCGCACAACAGAGGCGCTTATGGCGGATGTATCGGGTTCATCGGGTTTGATGGTAGTCTGAATCAGGCGATAACCATACGGACTTTTGTGAGCCGGAATCAAGAATTGTGGTATCAGGCCGGAGGCGGTATTGTGGCGCACAGTCGGGAAGAAAACGAATTGCAAGAGGTAAACAATAAACTGGGTGCATTGAAGAAGGCTATCGACATGGCCGTAACACTAAAAAATTAGAAGAGATGAAAAAGATATTGATATTCGATAATTATGATTCGTTTACCTATAATCTGTTGCATTTGGTACGCGAATTGGGTGAGACAAATGTTGAGGTGCACCGTAATGACAAAATCGATCTCGATGAGGTGGCCCGTTTTGATAAGATCATACTCTCTCCCGGTCCCGGTATTCCGGATGAAGCCGGTTTACTATTGCCTTTAATACGGCGTTATGCTCCCACGAAAAGTATACTCGGTGTCTGCCTCGGTCATCAGGCTATCGGTGAGGCATTCGGTGCGACATTGAAGAATCTGTCGGCCGTGTATCATGGTATTCAAACTCCGGTGCAAATTGTTGCCGAAGATCTTCTTTTTGCAGGCTTGCCTCGTGAGATAAAGGCCGGGCGTTACCACTCTTGGGTGGTCGATCCTGAGCGATTCCCCGAAGAACTCGAAGTTACGGCTACCGATGCAGCCGGCCAAATCATGGCGCTCCGGCACAGAGAATATGATGTTCGGGGCATACAATTCCATCCCGAGTCGATATTGACTCCCGATGGCCGAGCGATTATTGACAATTTTCTCCATTCTTAAACCGATATAAAAATGAAACAGATCTTATATAAATTGTTCGAACATCAATATCTCGGCAGGAACGAAGCCCGGGAAATACTTCAGCACATTGTGCAGGGCAAGTACAATGATGCGCAAATCGCCTCTTTGATCACGGTCTTTTTAATGAGAAGCATTTCGGTAGAGGAATTGACCGGATTTCGAGACGCCCTGCTCGAAATGCGCATTCCGGTCGATCTCTCAGAGTATGCCCCTATCGATATCGTCGGAACCGGAGGTGACGGAAAAAACACATTCAACATCTCTACGGCCGCCTGTTTTGTTGTGGCGGGAGCCGGTTATCCGGTTGTGAAACACGGTAATTATGGTGCAACTTCGGTTAGTGGGGCAAGCAATGTCATGGAGCAGCATGGCGTAAAATTTACTACGAATATAGACCAACTCCGTCGCAGTCTCGAGACTTGTAATATTGCTTATTTACATGCCCCGCTTTTTAACTCAGCCATGAAAGCGGTTGCTCCGGTCCGTAAGGCGTTGGGGGTGCGTACATTCTTCAACATGCTTGGCCCTTTGGTTAATCCGGTGATTCCCAAATATCAATTGTTGGGTGTTTATAATTTACCGTTATTGCGCCTCTATACTTACGCCTTTCAAGAAAACAGTACCCGCTTTGCAATCGTGCACACGCTCGACGGGTATGATGAGATTTCATTGACTGGAGAATTTAAGGTGGCGACATCTTTTACCGAGACGATCTATACCCCTGAGAGTATAGGTTTCGATCGCTGTTGTGAACAAGACCTTGACGGGGGCGCTACGCCGGCAGATGCTGCCCGCATCTTTGACCGTGTGTTGAATGGTGAAGCTACTGCCGCCCAGACCGATTGTGTCGTTGCGAATGCGGCTTTTGCCATTCGGGTAATCGAGCCGGAAAAGCCTTTGGACGAGTGTATTGCCTTGGCACGTGAGTCGATAGAGAGCCGTAGGGCATTGAACGTATTGAAAACATTTGTTGAAATTAATTCGTAGATACGAGGAATGAATATTTTAGATAGAATAGTCGCCGATAAGCGACTCGAAGTGCAAAGGCAAAAGGCGGTCGAACCTTTATCCGCGTTTTTGAAAAGCTGTTATATGGAACGCCCTTGTGTCTCTTTAAGCTGTGCATTGGCCGAATCGCCTTCGGGGATAATTGCCGAGTTTAAGCGGCGTTCGCCTTCGAAAGGGTGGATACATCGAAATGCCGATGTCGAAAAAATTGTATCAGCATACCAGCAGAACGGTGCTGCCGCATCTTCGATACTGACCGACTCGGCTTATTTTGGCGGGGAGGTTTCCGATTTGTCAAGTGTCCGCGCAAAAGTAACATTGCCGCTTCTGCGCAAAGAGTTCGTCATCGATGAATACCAGATTTATCAGGCAAAAGCCATAGGCGCAGATGCAATATTGCTCATCGCTGCGATACTCGATCGGGAAACTTGTCGGCGTTTCACGACATTGGCACACGCTCTTGGTTTGGAGGTGCTACTCGAGTTGCATGGACCGGAAGAGCTCGGCTATTTGGATACCGAAGCCGATGTGATAGGCATCAATAATCGAGATCTGACGACTTTTGAAACCCGGATAGAACATTCTTTCGATATGATCCGGCATTTGCCTGCCGATAAAGTGTGTATTTCAGAAAGCGGAATATCTTCTCCTGACACGATAAAGAATTTGAGGCAGGCAGGGTTTCGAGGTTTTCTCATGGGTGAAAATTTTATGAAAGATAGCTGTCCCGGTGAAACCCTGAAAAAGTTCTTACAACAATTAAACAATGAAAAAGATGCTTGTCAAAGTCTGCGGAATGCGTAATGGAGAAAATATCCGGGCAGTAGAGAAATTATCGGTCGATTTGATGGGATTTATTTTTTATTCCCGTTCTCCCCGTTGTGTAACAACCCTTCCGGAGTATCTGCCTCGTTTTGCCGAGCGGGTAGGGGTTTTTGTCGATGAGGAATATGCCGTGATAAAAGAAACGGCGCATCGGTACAAACTCTCGTATGTTCAACTGCACGGACATGAATCTCCTTCTGTGTGTCAGAGACTGAGAGCCTCCGGCATGAAAGTAATCAAGGCTTTCCCGGTATCGGTTGCCGATGATCTGGAAATTACGGATCGATATATCGGAAGTTGCGATTTATTCCTTTTCGATACGGCTACATCCGGTTACGGCGGATCGGGAAGATCGTTCGATTGGGATATTTTACACGCTTATGTCGGTGCCGTTCCATTCTTTTTGAGTGGTGGAATAGGAGAAAATGATGTGGAAAAAGTTTTGGCATTCAAGCATTCGAAACTTGCGGGAGTCGATTTGAACAGCCGTTTTGAACGATCGCCCGGAATAAAAGATATAGAAAAGTTAGACCGATTTATAACAAAATTGAGAGAAAATGAATAATCGAATATTACAATTGTTCGACCGTAAGAAAGAAAATATTCTTTCGGTTTATTTTACAGCCGGTTATCCGGAAGTCGATATGACATGTGAAATCATACGTGAACTTCAGCAACAGGGAATCGATATGATCGAGATCGGAATACCTTTTTCCGATCCTATGGCCGACGGTGTTGTCATACAGAATGCCGCTACGCAGGCTTTGCGCAATGGTATGTCGTTGCGTAAACTTTTCAGCCAACTCGAAAATATCCGTGAAACTATTGATATTCCTTTGATATTGATGGGTTATCTGAATCCGATCATGCAATACGGATTTGAGAATTTCTGTAAAAGATGCCGGGAAATAGGGATAGACGGTATGATTATTCCCGATTTGCCTTTTAAGGATTATTTGGAGGAATATAAAGATATTGCAGATCGGTATGATTTGAAAATAATCATGTTGATTACTCCAGAAACTTCAGAAGAACGTATTCGGTTTATCGACGAGAATACCGAAGGCTTTATTTATATGGTCTCTTCGGCCGCAACAACCGGTGTGCAAAGCTCTTTTGCTGCCGATAAACAAAAGTATTTTGAGCGCATAGCTGCGATGAACCTGAAAAATCCGCGCTTGATCGGATTCGGTATCTCTAATCGGGAAACTTTCGATTCGGCTTGTCGGAATGCCTCCGGAGCCATTATCGGAAGTCAGTTCGTCAAACTGTTGGCAGAGAAAACTCTGGACGAAGCCGTCTCCCGGTTGCTTGAAATGATCGGCCGGAAATAGTTTCGGTTGTTCAACAACAGTAATGATGAAAGATCGTATTGTGCTGAAATATCTGTTCTTCGAGCTGATATTTGAATTTGGTTGAGCAAGTTGCGATAAAAAAAACAGCGGTTGCAAAATCTTTTACAACCGCCGTTTTTTTTATGATTTTCATTTTATTTATTGTGTCTCTTCCGTTCCGTTTCGTCCAGAATGATTTTACGGATACGAAGATGGTGCGGAGTAACCTCGACATACTCATCTTCCTTGATGTATTCGAGAGCCTCCTCAAGGCTGAATACGACAGGCGGGATAATTCTTGCTTTATCATCTGCCCCCGAAGCCCGCATGTTGGTCAGTTTTTTCGATTTGGTAACATTTACCACGATATCTCCTTCCTTAGCGTTTTCGCCGACAACCTGTCCGGCATAAACTTCTTCTTGCGGGAAGATAAAGAATTTACCTCTGTCTTGCAATTTATCGATGGCATAAGCATAAGCCGTTCCCGATTCCATGGCAATCAATGATCCGTTTGTACGGCGGTCGATATCTCCTTTCCAAGGTTGGTATTCAAGGAAACGATGAGCCATGATTGCTTCTCCGGCCGATGCCGTCAGCACATTATTGCGAAGGCCGATAATTCCGCGTGACGGAATGGTAAATTCCATGTGTATGCGGTCACCCTGATTATCCATGCTTAATAGATCACCTTTACGGCGGGTTACCATATCGATGATTTTACTGGTATATTCTTCCGGGACATTGACAGTAAGCTGTTCTACCGGTTCACATTTTACCCCGTTGATTTCACGGATGATTACCTGCGGCTGACCGACTTGTAGTTCGTAGCCTTCGCGGCGCATGGTCTCAATCAATATAGACAAATGAAGTACCCCACGGCCGTAAACAGTCCATACTCCGTCTTCTTCGGCTTTTTCTACACGCAAGGCAAGGTTTTTGTCCAGCTCTTTTTCAAGCCGTTCGGCAATATGACGGGAGGTAACGAATTTTCCGTCTTTGCCGAAAAATGGCGAATCGTTGTTGGTAAATGTCATCGACATGGTTGGCTCATCGATAGCGATTCGTGTCAACGGTTCCGGATTTTGAGGATCGGCGATCGTATCTCCGATCTCGAAGCCTTCGATACCGATCAATGCGCAAATTTCTCCTGATTGGGCAGATGCTACTTTGGTGCGACCCAACCCTTCGAATACGTGCAATTCCTTGATACGCTGTTTCGAGATAGATCCGTCTTTTTTACATAAAGCGACTTCTTGGCCTTCACGTAATTCTCCCCGATGTACGCGGCCTATGGCAATACGCCCTACATAAGAAGAGTAATCTAAAGAAGTAATCAATAATTGAGGAGTTCCTTCCAGATAGGTCGGCTCCGGAATATTCTCGATGATTGCATCCAATAACGGGGTAATATCTTCGGTGCGGTTTTTCCAGTCGGTCGACATCCAGTTTTGTTTTGCCGATCCGTAGATGGTGGGGAAATCGAGTTGGTCTTCGGTAGCATCGAGGCTGAACATCAAATCGAATACCATTTCCTGTACTTCATCGGGACGGCAGTTGGGTTTATCTACCTTGTTGATGACTACGATAGGTTTCAACCCCATCTGTATGGCCTTTTGTAACACAAAACGGGTCTGGGGCATCGGTCCTTCGAATGCGTCTACGAGCAGCAAGCAACCGTCTGCCATATTCAAGACACGTTCTACCTCTCCTCCGAAATCGGCGTGTCCCGGAGTATCTATAATGTTGATCTTATAATCTTTATATCGAATCGAGACGTTTTTGGAAAGAATGGTTATTCCTCGTTCTCGTTCCAGATCGTTATTGTCCAATATCAACTCGCCGGAGTTTTGATTCTCGCGAAATAGTTGTCCGGCCAAAAGCATTTTGTCCACCAGCGTTGTTTTTCCGTGATCGACGTGTGCAATGATAGCAATGTTCCTGATTTTTTGCATATAATCTATTTTGAGTGGCGCAAAGGTACGACAAAAATTTTTATGATGTTTCTCTTTAATTTAAGTTTTCTCTTTTTGTCATTAATATTTAATATTTTCCCGAATTTTTCATAAAAAAGAAATAATACCTTTTTTCGAAAAAAAGAGACTTAAAAGTATGGTAAATCGAAAATGAATTTATACCTTTGCCCCCTCAAAGAATTTATTAACAATAAAATCGCAGAAAAATGTATTTATCTTCTGAGAAAAAACGAGAAATCTTTGAGAAATACGGAAAGTCTAATACTGATACTGGCTCTCCAGAAGCGCAGATAGCATTATTTTCATACCGTATTGCTCATTTGACTGAACACTTAAAGTCAAATCACAAAGATTATAGTACAGAAAGAGCTCTTAGAATGTTGGTCGGTAAACGTCGTCGTTTACTCGATTATTTGGTAAAAGTCGATATCAATCGGTATCGTGCCATTATCAAAGAGCTTGGCATCAGAAAGTAAGAAATTGCTTTGGCCAGAACGAACAAAAAGGTTGTCTCCCGTCGGAGGCAACCTTTTTTATTCCGATCTGTTGTATTGTATTTTTTTGTCAATCTTTTGCCAAACTGAATTCCTTATCGGCAAACAGCTCTGCCAATCCTGAAATTTGTTTCAGCCGCAGCAGTTCGTCTTTATCCATTCCGATGTTTTTTTGTATCCAACTGTCCGACATGCCGGCTTTTACCAGTTCCGACACGATGTTGCTCATCAATTCAATATTATGAGTACCCCGTGCCCGGTTGTGGCGAATGGTAGAAGCCATTCGGTTCGAAATGTCTTTTTCTATTACGACGACAGGGAGTTTTCCCTCTTCACGGTCATAAATCCTTTTCGATTTTTTCATTACCTGATAACGGTGGTATCCGTCAACTAACTCATAAACGTCCTGTTCGGGAATATAGTAGCATACACAAGGCATTGTATAGCCGTCTTCCCAGATCGAAATTTCAAGAAGTTTCATTTCGGGAGGAGCGACGACATTGGGATTATAGCTGTTTGCTACGATTTTTTCGATAGGGACAGACAGAACTTTATAGACGGGACTTCGATACTTTTTCATAACAAAGAATGGTATTTTTTTATCACGTTATCTTTTAACTCTTTTTCTTGTTTGTTGGGAGAGAACCCCATGTATTTGCAGCAATGGTCATTTTTCAGAATGCAGATGCAGATTCGCTTGAATGTCGGAATTTCTTTGAATTCGGGGATGTCTATATCGTCGAGGTATTCCATGCGAACAGGTTTTTTCGCCGTTTTGTAATTGCTCTTTTCTCCCACGAAGATTGGGACGCCTGCTTCCTTCAGTTTTTTTATGGTTTCATTTGCCAGACATCCGCCTTTGTTTTTCCAAAAGGCTATACTTACCGATAATTTGTTGAGATAGTTGTTTCTTGTCGCTTCCGGGAGAGTATTCAATAAAAATTTCATATAGTCGGCCCATGTCATACCTTTCGGCAATTTGACCGATTGCCATCCTAAAGCACTCGTGCCGCCATATATTCCGGCAAATCCGACACCGTTTATCCGGTTTATCATGCGGCCCCACATATCCGGATCGATAGCCCGATATAATTTTAAACTGTTGAGCGCTTGAGAAAGGAAGGGGCTGGCTACACGTTGTTTATCCAAAGAAACGCCGGCTTGGTAATACAAATCGTACAAGTGGTTGTAGTCCCATTTAAACTTTCCATTGGCCGTCCATATATCTGTGGTCAGCCAGTCGTAGATCGGGTAGGCATTATAGATATAATTTCCGCACCTTCGTGTCCATTTCATTCCCTTGTATTTTTGGCAGTTTTTGGTTCTGTATATTGTACGCCAACGGTTATAACTTTCTTGAGTTCTTATACCAACGAGACAACAAGTGCGCTGAGCTTTTTTGTAGTCGTGCAGCCAATGGGTGAATTTGTGTTGGAATTCATAATCCCACATATCTTCTGTATAGAAAGGGAAATCTTCTTTTCGGTAACACTCTGCAGGCATTTCCCGCACCCATATATCTCGATATTTTTCATCCCACGGACGCCAATATTGTTGGTACATCGAGGTGCAGGTTATGACTTTGAAAGGCACGCAAATGCGGTAGATTTCCAATATATCCTTATTTGAGTTGAATACCCGTTCTATGTAGTTTATTGTTTCCTGATATTGCACTTCGTAATCCATGTAAAAAACGCTTAATTTTCGATCGAGCTTGTTTTTCCGGATGTAGTCGATGCAGAGATTCAGCAAAACGCCGCTGTCTTTTCCTCCTGAAAAAGAGACACAAATATTGTCGAATCCGGAAAAGATTATTTCCAGCCGTTCTTGCACTACGTCATATACATTCTTTTGATCCGTTTTCGTCTTCATCTTCATCCCATTTCATTTTTACATATAGTTTCCATTTCTTGACGATAGAAAAACCTTTCTTTTGAAACACACTTGCATGTCG
>CASFRL010000028.1 GCA_949297285.1 uncultured Bacteroidales bacterium | reverse complement strand
GTCACATTGTCGAAATCATTGCTTTTTATTACGGAAAGAATTTCATTCAACGACATTTTTTTTCCGTTACAAATATCCCACGATTGGGGATTGTGGCAACCCGGACAGTGGTGGGGACACCCGGCCGAATAGACCGAAGTGCGCAAACCCGGTCCATCGACTGTGGTATCTTCAATAATATCGAGTATGTATAACGAATCAATCATGAACGACACGGTCATTAAGTTCGGATAATTTAGCATGGTTCCAACGGTCTGTCGTTCCTACCAGATAACCCGTAATCCGTTGAAGACGGTCTATTTCCGTACTGCCACAACGGGGACAGACTTCGAGTCCGGCAGAGGCATCTTCATACCCGCATTGCATACAGCGGTTACGGTTGTGGTTTACCGATCCGTAGCCGATATTGTATTTATCCATCATATCGACAACGGCCATGATGGCTTCAGGGTTATGCGTGGCATCTCCGTCTATCTCAACATAGAATATATGCCCGCCGCGTGTCAGGTCATGGTAGGGTGCCTCTATCTCCGCTTTATGGCGGGCACTGCATTTATAATATACGGGGACGTGATTCGAATTGGTATAATAATCACGGTCGGTAACTCCGGGAATAATCCCGAATGTCTGACGGTCTTTTGCCGTAAATTTTCCGGACAACCCCTCGGCCGGTGTGGCCAGCACGCTGTAATTATGTTGATATTGGTCACAGAAACGATTTACCTGATCACGCATATAAGTAACGATGCGTAATCCCAACTCTTGAGCAGAGGCATCTTCACCATGATGTTTGCCGACAAGGGCAACCAGACATTCGGCCAACCCGATAAACCCGATGCCCAATGTTCCTTGATTGATAACCGACGCTATCGTATCGTTCGGTTTCAGCTTTTCACAACCATTCCACAAAGCAGACATCAGTAAAGGGAACTGTTTGGCATAAGCCGTTTTCTGAAACTCGAACCGTTCGTGAAGTTGTAAAGCCGTGATTTCAAGAACCTCATCGAGTTTGGCAAAAAAACGGGAAATCCGTTCATTCTTATCCTGAATGTTCATACATTCGATTGCCAAGCGAACAATATTGATTGTCGAGAAAGAAATATTTCCCCGTCCTATCGATGTTTTTTCTCCGAAACGATTTTCAA
The DNA here is from genome assembly GCA_949297285.1 of uncultured Bacteroidales bacterium. Classification (GTDB taxonomy): domain Bacteria; phylum Bacteroidota; class Bacteroidia; order Bacteroidales; family Coprobacteraceae; genus Coprobacter. The sequence goes on along the minus strand of CASFRL010000028.1, from coordinate 27,388 downwards.
AAACACGGGTGCGGCATCCCATTGTCGCCACTTCATATTTATAACGTTCGGGATCATCGATGCGCCAATCTTCATGTTTATTGAAAGTAGCATCCAAATTCAGGAAATTAGGGAAAAAACGACGGGCGCTCACTTTACAAGCCAATTTATAAAGGTCATAATTACGATCTTCGGGCAAATAGCTTACCCCACGTTTCTTTTTCCATATCTGTATGGGGAAAATGGCGGTTGCCCCATTCCCTACCCCTTCGTAGGTAGATTTCAATAATTCACGAATGATGCAACGCCCTTCGGCTGAGGTATCGGTTCCGTAATTGATCGAGCTGAACACTACTTGGTTGCCTCCGCGGGAATGGATCGTATTCATGTTATGGATAAAGGCTTCCATAGATTGGTGCACACGGCTCACCGTACGGTTGACGGCATGTTGTACGACACGGGCATCTCCCGTAAGAGTGTCGAGCGGACGAGTTTCATAGTCATCTATATCTACTTGATAAAGATGCGAATAGTCGGTACCGTTCATGTCGGAAATAACCTTTATTTCTTCAATAAAACTGTTCCTGACAAATGGGGCCAGATAGAAATCGAAAGCCGGAATCGCCTGCCCCCCGTGCATTTCGTTCTGTGCCGTCTCTAAAGAGATACACCCCAGAATACTTGCCGTTTCTATTCGTTTTGCCGGCCGCGATTCGCCATGCCCTGCAAAAAAGCCGTTTTTCAGAATCTTGTCTAACGGATGTTGTACACACGTCAGGCTCTTGGTCGGATAATAGTCTTTGTCATGGATATGAATGTATGAATTTCGCACGGCCGCTTTCACTTTTTCGCTCAACAAGTAGTCATCGACAAAAGGCTTGGTGGTTTCACTGGCAAATTTCATCATCATGCCTGCCGGGGTATCGGCATTCATATTGGCATTTTCACGGGTTATATCGTTCGATTTAGTCTCTATGATCTCAAGAAAGATATCCCGGGTTTTCGCTTTTCGGGCAATGCTTCGTTGATTGCGATAGGCGATATAACGTTGGGCTACATCTTTACGGCTGCTTTTCATCAATTCCATTTCGACACAATCCTGTATCGCTTCCACACTCATCTGTTCGCTCCCCCGACATACAATGCGATCGGTAATCTGACGTATCAGACTCATATCTTCTCCTTTATCGGTGTGCAACATCGCCTTACGAATAGCTGCAATAATTTTTTCTTCATTAAAACCTACGATACGTCCATCGCGTTTTACTACCGTCTGTATCATTTTCTTGAGACTAAAATTAGATTTTTATATTGTTTTTACCATTTCAAAATATCGATGTAAAGGTAAATATTTTATTTTTTATAAAGCAACAAAATTTCTATTTTTGAAAACTTTTTGATTACATAAATTTTATACTTACTTAATTATCAATATTTTAATTTTTAAATTAGAAAACTTTATATAATAATATCGATATAAAAGTTTTCAAAAACAGAAAACATCTGATACTTAAGAAAATAAAAAAAGTTGCCACATTTTGAAGATGTGGCAACTCAATATAAATCTTAATGTTAATCTCTCAAGGGAGAAAAAAACGCGTTTTTCAAATTTTATTTTTTTTCGGATAATCGATGGTGTAATGCAACCCCCTACTCTCTTTGCGTGCCATGGCCTGTTTGATAATCAGGTATCCGACATTGATGATATTGCGCAACTCGCATATTTCCCGGGTTACGACCGAACGTTGGAAAAGATCTTCTGTTTCGCGATAAAGAATTTCCAAACGGTCCATAGCCCTCTTCAAACGCAAATTGGAACGTACGATACCGACATAGGCCGACATGAGTTGTTCGACTTCCCGGACACTCTGAGTGATCAACACCATCTCTTCGGGCAGGGAGGTTCCTTCATCGTCCCAATCGGGTATATTCTCTTGTATTTTTATATCCGGCAAAACTTTTACGGCATGTTTTGCGGCTGCGTCGGCATAAACGACAGCTTCGATCAGAGAATTGGAAGCCAACCGATTTGCGCCATGTAAACCGGTGCACGAACATTCACCGACGGCATACAGATTTTTTATGGACGTACGCGCATCGAGATCGACTTTAATTCCTCCGCACAAATAGTGGGCCGCCGGAGCTACCGGAATAAAATCTTTTGTTATATCAATTCCCAAAGTCAAACACTTTTGATAGATATTGGGAAAATGTTTTTTGGTCTCTTCCGGATCTTTATGGGTCACATCAAGATAGACGCACTCATCTCCCCGGGTTTTCATCTCATTATCGATAGCCCGTGCTACAATATCGCGCGGAGCCAGCGAACGACGGTCATCATATTTCTGCATAAACTCTTTTCCGTCTTTTGTCTTCAACACGGCTCCGTATCCGCGCATAGCTTCAGTAATCAGGAAACTGGGACGTTCTCCCGGGTTATACAAGGCGGTAGGATGAAATTGTATGAATTCCATATCTTTGACATCGCCTTTGGCACGATATACCATTGCAATGCCGTCGCCCGTAGCGACAGGCGGATTGGTCGTAGTGCGGTAAACGTTACCTACCCCTCCGGTAGCAATCAATGTGGTCTTGGAAAGGAACGTGTGTATATGGTTCGTATTCTGGTCGAGCACATAAGCACCGTAACACTCTATGTTACCCGAATGCCGGGTTACATTCACCCCTAAATGATGTTGGGTTATGATTTCGATGGCAAAATGATTTTCAAAAACTTTGATCTTCGGGTGATTTTTCAAAGCCCGGATCAAGCTGTCTTGAATTTCAGCTCCCGTATTGTCCTGATGATGCAGAATACGGAATTCGGAGTGTCCTCCTTCTTTGTGGAGATCAAATTTTCCGTTTTCATCCTTATCGAAGTTTACACCCCAATTTATCAATTCTTTAATTTGACCGGGAGCTTCCCGCACCACTTTCTCGACAGCAGCCCGATCACTGATCCAATCGCCGGCAATCATCGTATCTTCGATGTGCTTTTCAAAATTATCGACCAGCGTATTGGTTACAGAGGCTATTCCTCCCTGTGCATAAAAGGTATTCGCCTCTTCAAGACCGGTTTTACAAATTACGGCTACACGGCCTTTTTCGGCCACTTTCAAAGCAAAACTCATGCCGGCTATACCCGAGCCTATTACCAAAAAATCAAATTTATATGTCATAATATTCTTTTTTTCGATACGGTTGCCAAGCGCGTATCCGAACTTTTTCTAAATACAAAGGTAAAAATAAAGTAGCAATGTTGTATCTTCGTCAAAAATCTATTTTTATGCAACGCACATTCAAATCGAAAATCGGAATTTTTGTTTATATATTGCTTTTGATAAGTATTATTCTTCTTTTTTACAGCATGTGGATAAAATGTGTGGCGTTTTTAGTTGTCATGCTCATCATAAACGTACTGTTCGTACCCTCTTTTATTCACACGGAATATATAATCATCGGTGATATGCTGTATCTGAAATCGGGATATTTACCTACTCTAAAAATCGATATATGTGCCATAAACGCTATTTCTCGTCCTAAATCGTTTCCTTTTTTTCCTTTACGAGGGTATGCCTTGTCGAAAGAGTGCATTATCATTTACTATAACAATAAAAAATATGTTGTTTCTCCTTACGACCAGAAAGGTTTTATCAACGAATTGATGAAACACAATGCCGATATAAAGACAGAAAAGATGTAATTACTTGCTTTCTGTCGCAGATCATACTCCCTGAATGATATTTATGTCGTTGCAAAATTATAACCAACCGTTCTTCTTATACCAAGTTACCGTTTCATAAACACCTCTTTCGAGGAGATAATCCGGTTTAAATCCGAGTTCCTCTTGTAAAGGAGTCGTATCGCAAATCCAATTGCGCTGTTTCATTATGTTGTATTTATCTCTATTGAGGGTACTGGCAGCACCGGTCAAAGAGGCAAAAAACTCGGCACAGCAAGAAACGATTTTCAGAAAGAACAGAGGCACGCAAACGGGTATGACAAATTTTTTTCTCATGGCCGAAGTTACATATTTGCGAAATTGGGTAGAGGTATAAGCCTCTCCGTCCGAAACAAAATAAGCCTGTTGTTTCACCCCCTTATCGATAGCCAGAAATATAGCTTTTACCAAATCTTTTACATAGATAAAGGTAATTTGCTGCCGCTTATACCCGACCGAAAAATCGAATCCATATTTTATGGATTTCATCATTAGATAATAATCTTTTTCGCGAGGACCGTATACACCGGTGGGACGCATGATCACATAAGGAAACCCGGACAAGGAACAAAGATGTTGTTCGGCTTTGAGTTTGCTCTTTCCATAACGGGTATTGGGATGCGGAACATCGCTTTGGCGTATAGGGGTGAAACCTTTTTCATCACCGATGCCCCAAGCTCCCAAACTGCTCATCAGAACAAACTGTTCGGGAACAGTGTCCGTTTCTACAAGAGCTTCTGTAAAATTTTTTACAAAACCATAATTGATGCGTTCAAAGTCATCGGGATTTTTGCATTTTGTCACTCCTAAATTATGGATGATACAGTCCCATGCACCCTCTTTTTCTTTCTGTTCGGAAAGTTGTCTTTTCAACTCTTCCTTATTACCGAATTTAAGATCTATGAATTTTATATTTGCATCTGTCAAATATTCTCTATTGGTAGAAGAACGAACACCGGCCCACGTCTCATATCCTCGCCGCAAAGATTCCTCTACGATAAAACCTCCTATAAAACCGCCGGCTCCGGTAACCAATATTTTTTTGTTCATAACGACTTTTTTATGTGATAAAAGTAATAATAAAAGAAGAATTAACAAAAAAACATATTTTATTATTGCATTTTTATTCTATTAAATGCCTTCACAACTATATTATTACAATCTTTAAAACATTTAGTTGATAATCTTTCATTATATTTGCAACCACATATAGGACATATAGCCTCTTCATTAAATAAATTCTATGAAACAATACAAATTATTAAACAATGTTTTAGGCTGGGTAGTATTTGTCATATCGGCCGTAACTTACATTTTAACGTTAGAACCGACTGCCAGTTTCTGGGATTGCGGAGAATTTATCTCTTCTGCATACAAACTTGAAGTAGGACATCCACCGGGAAACCCCATGTTTATGCTGACAGGAAGATTTTTTGCAAATTTTGCCTCAGATCCTACCCATGTGGCTTATATGATCAATTTGATGTCGGGACTACTAAGTGCCGGTACCATTTTATTACTATTCTGGACAATAACCCATCTTGCCCGTAAAATAGTGGTAAAAGAAGGTGAGGAAATGAGTATGGGACAAATGATCGCTATTTTGGGAAGCGGACTCGTAGGTTCTTTGGCTTATGCTTTCAGCGATACTTTCTGGTTTTCGGCAGTAGAAGGTGAAGTATATGCTTACTCCTCTTTCTGTACAGCACTTGTTTTCTGGCTTATTTTAAAATGGGAGACCGTAGCTGATGAACCCCATTCTTACCGATATATCATATTGATTGCTTACTTGATCGGTATATCGATAGCGGTACACCTTCTTAACTTGTTGTGTATCCCGGCCATTGTACTGGTATATTATTACAAAAAATTCAAAAACACCAATGCAAAAGGATCTTTTATAGCTCTACTTATCTCTTTTGCAATAATCGTCATTCTATTGTACGGTCTGATTCCGGGATTTGTAAAAGTTGCCGGATGGGCTGAGCTCTTGTTTGTCAATGTATTCGGTGCGCCGTTCAATACCGGTGTCATTGTCTATTTCTTCCTTGTAATAGGGTGCATCAGCTGGGCCATTTACGAAACATACAGTCAGAAAAACAAATTCAGACTGAGACTTTCTTTCTTGATCAGTGTCATTATGGTAGGTATTCCCTTTATCGGAGACAAAATATGGGTAGGTATTTTATTATCCATCATACTTGCCTGTTATCTTTTCTTCAGGGAAAAACTTCCGATACGTACCTTAAATACCATTTTAGTCTCTATTATGGTCATATTTATCGGTTACTCTTCTTATGCGCTGATTGTTATCCGTTCTTCAGCCAATACACCCATGGACCAAAATTCTCCGGAAGATGTATTTAAACTGGCAAGTTATCTGAACCGTGAACAATACGGAGACCGTCCTCTCCTATTCGGTAATACGTTTGTTTCGGATGTAGCTCGCGACCAAAACGGTTCTCCTATATATAAGGAAGGTTCTGCCATATGGAGAAGAAACATAAAGACCAAAGAAAACGAAAAAGATAAATATATAGTGATAGATCACAAAAGAACGTATGTTTATACTCCCGAATTGGATATGTTCTTCCCCCGTATGTACAGTAATAATCCTCAACATATCGAAGCATATAAAGAATGGACCAATTTTAAAGGAAAACCTGTCACAGTAAGAAACGCTCAAGGAGAAACCCATACGGTCTATAAACCTACTTTCAAAGAAAATTTGAAATTTTTCCTTGACTATCAATTGAATTTTATGTATTGGCGTTACTTTATGTGGAATTTTGCAGGACGTCAAAATGATTTGCAGGGAAATGGAGAAGTAAGCAAAGGTAATTGGATCAGCGGCTTTAACTTTATAGATAAACACATTGCCGGCGATCAGACAGAATTACCTTCGGAACTTGCCAACAATAAGGGACGTAATGTGTTCTACATGATGCCTCTTATATTGGGTCTTATAGGATTATTCTTCCAAGCATATTCAGGTAAAAAAGGTATAGAAGAATTTTGGGTAACATTCTTCTTATTCTTCATGACCGGAATCGCTATTGTCATCTACCTGAATCAAACACCATATCAACCGCGTGAAAGAGATTATGCCTATGCGGGTTCTTTCTACGCATTCGCTATTTGGATAGGCTTGGGTGTAGCTGCCATAAGTAAGGGTCTTGAAAGATACCTTTCTCCGAAGGTTGCATCTTCCATAGCAACCATAATCTGTCTTATCGTACCTATACAGATGGTAAGCCAGACATGGGACGACCACGATCGTTCGGGACGTTATACTTGTCGTGATTTCGGTAAAAATTATCTTTCCTGCATAGAAAAAGACGGTATTATCTTTACCAACGGAGACAATGATACTTTCCCCTTGTGGTATGTACAGGAAACAGAAGGGTACCGTACCGATGTCAGAGTATGTAATTTGAGTTATTTACAGACCGACTGGTATATAGACCAGATGAAAAGTCAGGCTTATGAATCGAGCCCGTTGCCCATATCCATGAAAGAATACCAATATGGAAACAGCAAACGCGAATATGCTTATTTATATCCTGTCACACAACAGCCCATGTCTGTAAGCGATGCTATGGATTTCTTCTTATCCGATGAAGAATGGACTAAAAAGATACCCGAAACGCAAGGTGTTTTCAACTATTTCCCGGCCGATGAATTCTTTATACCGGTAGATTCTGCAGCCGTATTGAGTTCGGGAACGGTAGCTCCTGAATTGAAGGATAGCATCGAAAAACAGATGAACTTGTCGTTTAAGAACAAAGGTTCTATGACATTGAACGAAATAGCTATTATGGACATGATCAATACGAATGCTAAAAACGGTTGGAAACGTCCTATATATTATGCTGTAACCGTAGGACCTGAAATGTATATGAACCTAAAACCCTATTTCAGTCGTGTAGGGTTGGCTTACCGTATTGTCCCTGTCAAGAGTAAAGATGGTGAAAGTACTATCGATACAGAGAAAATGTACGATAATATGATGAACAAATTTGTATGGGGAGGTATAGAAAATCCGGATGTCTATTTGGATGAGAACATCAGAAGAATGTGCTTTACATTGCGTATGATGTTTGTAGAACTTATCGATCAGTTGATGATAGAAGGTAAAACAGACAAAGCTTTGAAAGCGCTTGATTACTGTATGGAAAAAATTCCGAGTACGGCTATTCCGCACGACTATATTTCTACCCAACTGGCTCTGAATTATTATCAATTGGGTCAAAAGGAAAAAGCAAAAAAATTACTGGAAGAAATTGCCGATAACTCTTTTGAATATTTAAAATGGTACACAACTCTTACATCCAATCAATTGAGATCGATAAATAGAGATGTGCAACTGAATAACTTTATCCTTATCAGAAATGTTATTCCTATATTCATTTCTCAAAACGATCAAGAATCGGCAATGAAATATATCAATAAGTTGAAGAGCATCGGTATAGATCCTACCGAAATGTTGCAACAACAACAATAAAATATAATAGATTGAATAAGCAGGATATTTCCGGATAATAATTTGGAAATATCCTGTTTGTTTAAAAAAAAATCTTATTGTCATGTTAATAGAACAACCCCCTTATTTATACAGAATGCTTTATCCGGAAACAATATGGCGTATACCTATTTCCGGAGAAGAAAAAAACATATATCTTACTTTCGACGACGGTCCTATTCCTGAGGTCACGCCTTGGGTATTGAATCTGCTCGACCATTATCAGATAAAGGCAACTTTTTTCTGTGTAGGAGAAAATGTTGCCCGAAACAAAGATTTATATGAAGAAATAAAATTAAGGGGACACTCTACGGGAAACCATACCATGAACCATATTCAAGGTATAAAATATACTACCCAAAATTATGTAAGAAATGTAGAAGCCGCCAACCAACTTATAAAGAGTCAACTGTTCAGACCTCCTCACGGACACATGCGCTTCTCACAGTTGCTTACTTTGCAAAAATTAAATTATCACATCATCATGTGGGACGTTGTAACCCGTGATTACAGCAAAAAACTAAATGGCGAAGAGGTTTTCAATAACGTGAAAAAATTTGTAAGAAACGGATCTATCATTGTTTTCCATGATTCTTTAAAATCACAGAAAAATTTACGTTACGCTCTTCCTAAATCGATAGAATGGTTATTAGAAAACAATTATAATTTTGGACGTATTTTCCCTTAAAAACAAAATTTTCGAGCAAGCCTATTCTTTAGGATTTTCGGCTTGTGGCATAACACCTGTAAAAGAAGTGGATGGTGTTGACCGCTCTCACTTCGAAAAATGGCTACAAGAAGAAAAAGAAGCTCAAATGCAATACATGAGGAATTATAAAGATAAAAGATTTGACCCTCATTTATTGGTGGAAAACGCACGTTCTATTCTTGTCGTAGCTCTTAATTATTATCCGCATACACATATTCCAGAAAAACATCCTCAGTTTGCCTCATACGCCTACGGACAAGATTATCACATTATCATGAAAAACAAGTTGAAAGAATTATTCTCTTTTATCAACACACTTGTCAACATCGAAGGCAGAACATTTTGCGACACGGCACCGGTTATGGAGCGTTATTGGGCTCAACAGGCAGGCATCGGATTTATAGGAAAAAATACACAGCTGATCATTCCCGGAAAAGGTTCTTTTTTCTTTTTGGGTGAAATCATCTCTACACTCGAATTACCTTGGGATGCCCCTATGAAAAACAGATGCGGACATTGCAGAAGATGTATCGAACAATGTCCTACGAAAGCTTTGATTCATGACAATTTTACGACCCTCGATTCTAATCGATGCATATCATATCAGACAATAGAAAATAAAGGTCATATACCCGCTGAAATAGCATCGAAAATGGATGATAGAGTATATGGTTGCGATACTTGTCAGAAAGTATGTCCGTGGAATCGATTTTCTACCCCTACGACAATATCAGAATTTAAACCTTCCGATGAATTTTTGTCCCTCGACGCAGAAAAAATAGAGCACCTTACACACGAAGATTTTAACCGCATCTTTAAAAATTCGGCTGTTAAAAGAGCAAAATACGACGGGCTTATGAGAAATGCAGATATCTACAAAAAAAACAGATCAAAGGCCTAATTTGGCCGATATATCGAGCATTCTTCGAATAGGCAATATCGCTTTTTTCGCTATTTCCGCATCTACATTGATTTCGGGCTGTTCATACTTCAGACAGTTGTAAAGTTTTTCCATCGTATTCAAACGCATAAAATTGCACTCATTACAAGCACAAGTACTGTCGTTCGGAGGTGCGGGAATAAAAGTCTTGTCCGGATTTTGTTTTTGCATTTCGTGCAATATACCCGATTCTGTGGCCACGATAAACCGTTTTGCATCGGATTGGGTAGAAAACTTCAACAAAGCAGCCGTAGATCCTATTTTATCGGCCAATGCCAATATAACGTTTTTACATTCGGGATGAGCCAGCAACAAGGCATCGGGATATTTTTTCTTCAGCTCTACTATTTTTTCGACAGAAAACTGTTCGTGTACGTGACAAGCTCCGTTCCATAACTTCATATTACGCCCTGTTACGCTATTTATATAGTTTCCGAGGTTACGGTCAGGCCCGAATATGATCTTCTCGTCAGCAGGAAAACTTTCTACAATCTGGCGAGCATTGGTCGAAGTAACCACAACATCGGTAAGTGCTTTGACAGCAGCCGAAGTATTTACATAAGAAATTACCGTGTATCCCGGATTTTCCTTTAAGAAAAGAGCGAAGTCATCGGCATTGCAGCTGTCGGCCAAAGAACATCCGGCATTCATATCGGGTACCAGTACTTTTTTATCGGGACAAAGTATCTTGGCCGTTTCTCCCATAAAGTGAACTCCGCACATGACAAGAATGTCGGCATCGGTACGGGCAGCCCACTGAGCCAAAGCCAGACTGTCACCCACAAAGTCGGCTATATCCTGCAAATCGCCCGATTGGTAGTAGTGAGCCAATATCACGGCATTTTTTTCTTTTTTCAAACGGTCGATCTCTTTTTTCAAATCTATATTTTCAGGAACAGGTAGATTTACAAAACCCTTATCGATATTCACATCAATCATAATTATTATATTCTTTCTTTTTTATTTAAAAATTAAAATGATGATAATAATAGGTTGTTGATAGTATTCATATCTTTTTGTTTAAACTTTTGCATTTTAAGATATTAAGATCATGTATGGCTTTATTAAAAATATATCAACATCTATTATATCTTGTACTGAGAGTTTTATGATAATAATCAACTACACGTTAATAAGTAGCAAAGTTAAAAACTTTCTTCTATTTGTTATATGGATAACGTCTTATTTTGAGTTGATATATGCTTTGAAAATTTTTAAGGTTATAATTTGCTATTTACATTTTCAGTTTTGTATAGAAGAATAATTTGATTGTTGCGTATATTATTATAAAAAGTTGTTTTTGATTTATCCCGTGTTTTTCACAAGTTATCAGCATGTTTTCAATATTACGATTTACAAAAAAGAAAATTATATATTTGCAATCTAATATGTTTGAAAAGAATGAAGAAAAAGTCTGTTCTTGAACTTAATAGAATTTCGCAGGAAGAGTTTAAAAAGAGTAAGAAAATACCGCTTATCGTAGTTTTGGACAATGTGAGAAGTCTGAATAATGTAGGTTCGGTTTTTCGTACGAGCGATGCTTTTTTGGTAACAGGTATTTATTTGTGCGGTATTACGGCTACGCCTCCTCATCCGGAAATACATAAAACGGCTTTAGGTGCCGAAGACAGTGTCGAATGGCATTATTTTGAAGATGCAAACGAGGCTGTTGATAAGTTGAATAAAGAAGGTTATACGGTATATGCCATTGAACAGGTCGAGAACAGCATCATGTTAAATGATTTACAGTTAGATAAGAGTGGAAAATATGCCGTTGTTTTGGGAAATGAAGTAAAAGGAGTGCAACAAACCGTTGTTGATAAGTGTAAACAGAGCATAGAAATACCCCAATACGGAACAAAACATTCTTTGAACGTTTCGGTAACTGCAGGTTTGATAATCTGGGATTTTTTTAAAATGTTGAAGTAAGTGACGAGTGTTTAAAGTTGTCCGGATTCTACCAAAATACATATTCTTTCCAGTATTTTGTCACTGCCTTCCGGTTCCCACTCTTTTTTAAGGCTTACACCGAACAAACTGCCGAATGTTTGCCATACGTTTGCCCTGAATCCACCCAGAAAAGCTTTTATTAAATCGAAAGACGACTGATTACATTCTCTGTCTATCAATTTTATAAGCAGCCTTGCTTGAGAATAGGTAAAAGTTTTCAATACCGGTTTATACTCTTTGAAAAGTTCTTTTTCCATACGTTTCAAATGAGCGCTTCTTTCTTTTTCGGGTAGAGTTTGTATGTATTCATAAGTCTCTATCAATGCCCTGTGTACGAGTTTTGCGTAAGGCAAAGCTCTTTTTACATCACGTACGGTCCTCCAATAATATCTCTCTTCCTTACTGTTTTTAAATTTTAAAGGAGGAAAGCAATAAACAGGTCGCATGACTACCATCCACACGGTATCGCCATTTTCTATAATTGTTCTATACATTTGGTTATATATAGATGACGTCTGACTATGTATAGGAATGGCTGATATACATAAACATACGATACAACATATTATGATGGTTACCTTTTTCATCAACTGCAAAAATAGTGTATTCGTATAATATGGATATTATTTTTTTAGATTATTTATTATATGATTTTCATTTGTTGATAATTGGCTGTATATATGTTTATAAAGTATGGATAGTATTATGTAACATATTACATATAAGTTTGTTATTATGTTTATTAACAAATTGTATAAAATGGTTGATATAACAATTTGGCATTAGATTTTGTTACAGAAAAAGCGAATGTTTAATTTTGCAGAATCAAATAAAGAAAGAATATGTCGACAATATTATTTGACGAAATTGTTTTCGGACCTGTACACAGCAGAAGATTGGGTGTTTCTTTAGGTATCAATCTTTTGCCGGATGACGGTAAAGTTTGTTCTTTTGACTGCATTTATTGTGAATGCGGTTATAATGCCGATAAACGCAGTAAAAAGAGCTTGCCCGATCGTAAACATGTTTATGAGGCGTTGGATTTAAAATTGAAATCGATGTCCGAGAAAGGCGAAAAGCCCGATTCTATCACTTTTGCCGGTAATGGAGAGCCTACTTTGCATCCTGAGTTCGAGGGTATAATAGAAGACACGATAAGTTTGCGGGATAAATATTTTCCTGAAGCTAAAATTACGGTTTTGTCGAATGCTTCGTGTATAGAGAAAGAATCTGTTTTCAGAGCGTTGAATAAGATCGATAATAACGTGTTGAAATTGGATTCTGTATTTTCAGATACTGTACGGGTTATCAACGAGCCTAATCAACCCGGATTTTCTGTTGATAGGTTAATTGATGATTTAAAACGTTTCGAAGGAAATCTTATTATACAGACTCTGTTTTTGCGTGGTGAACATAAAGGTAGAAAAGTTGATAATACCACGGATAAAGAGATCGATGCTTGGCTCGAAGTGGTCAAAAGCATTCATCCTAAACAGGTAATGATTTATAGTATAGATAGGGAAACTCCTGAAAAGAATCTTGAAAAATTATCGAAAGAAGAATTGGAAAAGATTGCTTTAAAACTACGTCGGGTCGGATTGGATGTCCAGGTTTCGGCCTGATTGTTTTGAGTTTTCTGAAAAAATAGAGGAGATTGTTTAACAAAAACAGTCTCCTCTATTTTTTATTTGTATGCTACTCTATTGCAAAAGTATATCTCCATTGTAGGAAATACCTTGTTTATTATTCGATTGCACATAAATATAAGCCCGTCCACTCGAAGGCCATATATCGATGAATATTCTAAAAAAGTCTTCGTTGCCTCTGATATTGAATGTGATTTTATATTTATCTTTTTTATCAATATCCAGTTTGTAATTTTCATATTTGTTTCGGGCTTTTACACCCCCTTCGCCACCGCCGTAGGGAGCAGAATAGGCAACACCGAAATAGGGTAACTCTACATACGCCGAATCATTGCTTACTTTTAAATAATAAGGGTAGTTGAGGTGTATGGTTTTACCACTCATGGGAGAAGCTGAAGTAACAGATATTTCGTATTTTTTATTTTTTATCGAGTCTATTATCTTTTTACTTTTTTGCTTCTGTTCTGTTTTCTCTTTTTTAGTTTCGTTTACCCGATCTGTTTTTCTATTTTGAGCTATTACCGAGGTCATACAGAGGATAGCTGAAATCGATAGTATTAAAATCTTTTTCATAACAAATACTTTAAAGTTAGCGTTAATTTACGATCAGTATTTTGGTTACTACCCCTTCTTTTCCGTCGCTGGAAGAGGCGAATACCAAATATACACCTGTTTTTACTCTGTCTCCGTTTCGATTAAGTCCGTCCCAAACCATCTGACCGCCTTCCGAGTATTTTTGATAAATGAGATTGCCGGTCGTATCGGTGATTTTTACCAACGAATTTTCTTGTAAACCGGTGATGGTAATAACTCCCGTATAATCGGGACGGACGGGATTAGGAAAAGCGTACACGTTCGAAAAGTCCTCTTTGGGTTCGGTAGCGTCCGAACGGTAAGAAACCAATCCTTTTTCTGTCCCGAAAAATACTTCTCCGGTAGCTTTGTTTATGGCTATCGAAAGAACGTTATTCGAAGGCAATATGCTATTATCCGTATTGAAATGATGAATGGTTTCGAGACCGTCTTCACTGACCAAATATACTCCCGAAGATTGTGTGGCTAACCATTTGCGGTTGGCTCCGTCTACGGCTATATATTGTATAATTTCGTCGTTTAAAAGAAAATCGGCAGCGTTTGTCCCGTCATTTCTCGGTATTTTGGTCCGTGTACATCTGAAGTCGGATTGCATGAAATTGTCGGGATTGTTCAGTATGATCGGGCCTCTGTTCGTACCGATCCATAGTTGGCCCTCTCGGTCTTCTGCTGCGCAAAGAAAATCGGTACCATCTATTTGTTTGTTGTCTTGATCCGAGAAAGTAGAAAATTTACGAGTCTGGTCATCGTTCATATTTTCTAACGTATTGTTGGTATTGAAAGCAAAAACGAAAGAAGTTTTAGGTACGATTACCCATTTTGAAGCCGAATGTTTGCACAATATGATCTGTTCGGTGTATTGCTGTGATATTATATCGGGATAATTGAGATTTATCCAATTTCCGTCTTTTTTCATAATTAAAATACCCGGTGAACTGAAATTGATCATCCACAGATTATGAGAAAAGTCGAAATTGAGGCAGTTTATTTTATGACTCCATCCACCCGATATGGGAGAATCATCATTTTCACCATTCCAATGAGCATCGTATTGGTTGTTTTTGAAGCGATATAAACCTTCGAACCAAGTGCCTATATAAAAAATTTCCGGATTATCAGGGTCTTCGGCAATATTGTAAGTTGTGCAGAATTTTATATCTGTATGTATATTTGTGGGAACATCCTCGGTATCGACATTGACCCATTTGTTGTTTTCATAAATAGAAATATATGAGTCTACGTATTGATCGTAGATGTTTTTACTGCTTACTCCTTGTGTACTCACATATAATCGGCCGTTATCGGTCATGGTGAGAAAGTAAGGTATGTTTACTTTTGAATAACCAAGATTGTCTATGTTTTTTGTCAGTTGAAATGTTTCATTGTTTCTTTTAAACGCAGCTATCCCTTTGTTGTGTAATATCCAGTATGTATTGGATTTATTATTCATACTAACGTCTATCGGAGCTATGTTTGCCATATTTGCTTGATAGTCGGAGTAAATAATTTCGTCGGTTTTATTGTTGTCTTTATCGTATATGATTATATTATTTGATCCGTAAGCCATGTAACCGGTATAAGTCTCTTTAATAAAAGAGATGTCTCCTTTAGTATAAATGAAATCGTAGTTATATTCCGGATCAAAGAAAATGATGTTTTTGAATTTGTCTAACATCAACATGCCATTGTTTACTTCGAGTAATTGATAACCTATTGTTTCATAACATTTCTTCCAATTTTTAAAATCATATATTACGTCATCTAACTTGCAACGATACAATCCTTCATCTTGTATAAGACAATAAATATAATCGCCCATTACGGCGGTAGAGATTACCTTTTCGTTAAAATTGTAGGTTGTTTTTATCTCTTTTTTCAAGGTGTTTATTACTACTATACCGAAATCGGTCGAGATATATATTTCGTCATTATGAAAAGTTATGTCGTTAATGTTTTTAGAAGAAGTCAAAGTTGTTGTTTTGATATAAGGTATATTGTAAACAGACTCTCCTACGATAAGATCGATATTGCTGTTTGCATAAGCAATTACCAGAATATTGTGTTCGTTGTTGTATTTGATCAGTTTTATGTCGTTGTCGGACAATATATTCAATCGGTTCAATTCCCGAAACTCCTCATCTTCTTTGCCGTAAGAAAAAAGGTATCCGTCGGAGAGAAAATATACTTTATCTTTTGTTTCGGTTATTTGGGAGGGTGTGAGAAAAACGGGGTAAATTTTCCATGCTCCAACTTCGGTTTGAGCAAAAGAAGAAAAAAAATAAAACAGTACGCAAAGGAAAAAGAAAAGTTTCTTTGTCATAATCAAAAAGGTCTTACTTATTGGTCTTGTAAAAAGTTTATCAATTTTTTTACGGCTAAAGCTCTATGGCTTATTTTGTTTTTTATGTTGTTTCCAAGTTCCGCAAAGGTTTGGTCATATCCGTCAGGCATAAATATGGGATCATATCCGAATCCTGAATCTCCTCTTTTTTCGGTAATGATTTTTCCCTCTATTTTTCCTTCGAAAAGATATTCTTTATCTCCTTTTATCAAAGCTATGCAAGTTCGAAATTGAGCCGATCGATCGGTTTTGTTTTTCAAATTGTCGAGGACTTTTTGCATATTTTTTTCCGAGTTGTGTTCGTCTCCGGCATATCGTGCTGAATAGACTCCGGGTGCGTTGTTCAAAGACTTTATTTCGAGACCGGTATCATCGGCAAAACAATCATAACCATATTTTTCTTTTACATACCGGGCTTTGATAAGGGCATTTTCTTCTATCGTAGCACCTGTTTCGGGTATCTCTTCATGACAGTTTATATCATGAAGACTTAAAATGTGCATGGTAGAGCCAAGTATGTCTCTTATTTCGTTTAATTTGTTTTTATTATTTGTTGCAAATACGATTTTTTCCATAGAAAAAGTTCTTACTATATAACGTTATAAACTGTTTTATTATTGTTAAGGCAGCATGTGATTTTATTGTTTTTGTAATAATGCCCGATTTAAAAACAAATGTATAAAATATAAAGTAATAATGTGATAAAAATGGAATATCTCCACAAGAAAATCTCTATTTTTGTTGTAAAATAGTTTTTATGAAATCAGATAAGATAGGAAATTTTATTAAACAGTTATGGTCGTTGATTATTGAAAACAAACGGTATTATTTCTTTGTGGTTTGTATCGGTTTGTATTGGGGAATTTTTTTTTCATTGACAGATTTTATAACGATTCCGATATCTTCTTTTCGTGATTTTTTACAAAATACTATGCAATGGGCTTGTGTAGCTTTTGTACCGGCATTGTTCTGGATGTTTGTTTCAATGAACAGGTATCTTTTCATGATACTTTTTCCTTTTTTGAGTGTCGTATGTGCTATTCTCGCTTATTTTCGTTATGCCTATAAATTTGTACTGAACAGCATGATGTTATACACGATGTTCAATAATGATTTGCGAATAACGTCAGAACTCATATCTCCTTATCTGATTCTATTTTTATTGTTCAATTTAGTTGTTTCTCTTTTATTTGTACGCTATCGCAGTAAACTGAAATTTTATCATAAAAGATATTTTTACTTTTTGAATTCTATATTGGGAATATTGTTTATCGTTGTGCTCGTTTATGGATCTATTCCGATAGAACGTATGATAGAAAAGCGTATTCCGGCCAATCTGTTGTATACGACTCGCGATTATTTTAAAGGAAGAATGGATATAGCCAAAGAGAGAGAAAGATCTTTTACTTATGTACGGTCCGAATGCGATTCGGTAACTGTTGTTTTGGTGATTGGAGAATCTTTACGTCCCGATCATCTCTCTTTGAACGGATATCATCGTAAAACAACTCCCCATCTCGAGAAGTTGGGCGTAATCTCTTTTCCTAATGTAAAATCACCTTATTCTCTTACAAATAATGCAGTGCCTTATTTAATGACGCGAACCGATACTTTGCATTTTAGAAGAGCTTATGAAGAACGATCTTTTATCGATGTTTTTAAGGAAGCCGGTTTCTATACTTCATGGATCAGTAATCAGGATTCGGAACAACCCTATGTATATTTCATAAACGAAGCCGATAAAGTGTTTTATGTGAATCAATCTCATAATGTGTATAGTTTTGATCAGTGGCTCGATGAAGATATTTTACCCTATTATGACGAAATTCTCAAAGATAAAGCGCCTAAAAAACTTATAATTTTGCATACAATAGGTTCGCATTGGTGGTATAATTTACATTATACAAAAGAGTTTGAAGTATATAAGCCGGTTTTGAAGAGTAAGATCGTCTCTTATTGTAAGGATGAGGAATTTAAAAATTCGTATGACAATACAATCTTGTATACCGATTACATCTTGTCACAAATTATAGGTAAATTAAAAAATGAGAATGCTATTTTGATATTTGTTTCTGACCATGGAGAAGCTTTAGGCGACGATTCTTTTTATTTGCACGGTACATCACATCCGTCGATGCTTCGTACGGCAATGTTTGTATGGATGTCTGAAAAGTATAAAATGGCTCATCCCGATTATTTTGAGAATGCCTTGAAAAATCGGAAGAATTTTTACATGACCGATTTTGTCTATCCTTCGATTATAGATGCCGGGTGTTTGGATACCGATGTTCTTGTCAAAGAAAAGAGTATATTCAGAGATATGGATTAAGAATTTATCTGTTTATTTGTTTTTCTCTTTTTACCTACCAAGTAAGGGAAATATCTGTTTAAAATGTAGATGGCCGGAAGTATCAGAATGATCGATGCTATACTGAATAGTATGTTGATAAATATTTTATTGTTATAAATTTCGAGAGGTTGTTTCAAGATAAAATAGCTGAAGGCTTTCACAAATTTTCCGGTTGTCCAATGCAATGCAACGATGGCTAATAAGTTTGTAGATAAAAATACGATCCAGTTTTTTTGGTGAAACCTGCGTTCTATAAAAACAGTAATGATTGTTGTGCAGATGATCCCTGACAGTGAGGATATTATAAAATAAAGGTAATTATTGTAAATACATTTATAAATATAAATTCGGCCGTTGATATGTCCAAAATATGCCCAGATAGGAATAAATACCAATAATAGTAACAGCAGTGTACTGTTTTTCTGGGCTGCAAGCCATTTTATTTTGTCTTTCAATATAAATCCTATGGAATAGAAAAATAGTCCTGTAAATGCAGAGTTCAGCATAAACGGTAGCCCCGGTAATTTTAATTTGTGGTCGGCGTAAGAGAGAATAATAGATATTATGAGAATAAAATAGACATTTTTTACTCTTTTTCCGATCAGATAAAACAGATTTTCTACGGTGAATAGGGCAATAAGAAACCAGATGGGAATGCAGTTGATGCCATATCGGAATTGTAATATTCCCGGAAGAGGTGTCGTTGCATCTAAAAGTACAATGGAATCGTTTCCATAATGACGGTCGAAAAATACCCAGAATACATAGGTGATAGCATTAAAAAAGATATAGGGTATAATGAGCTGAAAGGCTTTTCTTTTGAGGAATGTTTTATAATTGTTGTCTTTTTCGAAAGAGAAAAGAAAGCCTGAGAAGAAGAAAAAAAAAGGCATGCGAACAGTTGCAATGAAAGCGTTGACCGCAAGGGGTATTGGTGTGTGTCCCAATACCATAAGAAAGTTCATGATTACCCTTCCGTAGTCGAGCCAGTCGTATCGTTTTTTCTTTCCTTCCATTTGTAAAAAATTATGCTTTTATTTTGTCAAAACCTTCTCCGTATACCCCTACCACATTCGATTGTGAGATGAAAGCATGGGGGTCGATCTCTTTTACCAGTCGGAAGATCGATAAGGATTCGTTTCTTTTGGCAAGTATGACCAATACTTTTTTAGGTTGTTTCGAATACCATCCCATTCCGTCCAATACGGTAACTCCCCTGTTTATATCTTTGTTGATGCGGTCGGCTATTTCTTCATATTTTTCAGAAAATATCAGTATTTGTATCGATCGTCTTACGCCGTTTATGACCATATCGCAGGTGTAAGTCATTACGGCCATGACTACGATACCGAACACTATTTTCTCGATGCTGTGGAAGAGTATATAAGAAGATGAGATGATGAGGAAGTCGCAATAGAGAATCGATCGGCCCAAGGATATTTCTTTGTATTTGTTTATCATGGCGGCAATGATATCGGTACCTCCGGTACTGCCGTTGTGGGTGAAGACGATTCCTATACCTGCTCCGCAAAGTATTCCTCCTATGATACATGACATGAACGGTTCGCCCGAAATGAGCGGCTCTTTTATGTACATTCCGAAGAAAGAGAGCAGAAGTGTCGTTACGATAACACCGAATATGGTGCGGATGCAAAACTGTATGCCTAAAATGCGTATGGCTGTGATAAGCAATAATGCGTTCAATGTAAAATAGGATACGGCTACGGGTATTTTGGTGCCGAAAAAGATGAGAGCCGATACTCCGGTAATACCGCCTGTGGTGATTTCGTTTGTAAGCAGAAAGCCCGTCCACCCGAAAGCATATAATATTAATCCGAAAACGATGACCGTGTAATCTTTTATTCCGGTCCAGACTTTATGGAAATTTGAATTCATAGTGTTGTGGTTAAATGTGTTTTCAAAGGTATGTTTTTTTGATTTTTTCGTTTGTTAAGTTTAGATAAAGAAAAAAATATCCTCATAAAAATATGAGGATATTTTCTTTATTTTCAAATAACGATATTGACGATCTTTTTGGGAACGATGATAATCTTTTTAGGGGTTTTCCCTTCTATCCATTTTGCTGAAGAAGGATGTGCCAATACGGTTTTTTCTATCTCTTCTTTAGACGCATCTGCTGCAAATTCGATGTTGAATCGGGCTTTTCCGTTGAAAGAGATGGTATAGTTGACCGTGTCTTCTTTAAGATATTCTTCGTTGTAGTCGGGCCATTGAGCATCGCATACCGATGTCGTATGTCCCAATAACGACCACAACTCCTCAGCAATATGCGGGGCAAACGGCGTGAGAAGTATTACGATCTGTTCGAGAATCCTGCTGTTTTTGCATTTTAGTGCCGAGAGCTCGTTTATACAGATCATAAAGGCGCTGATCGAGGTGTTGTAGGAGAACGTTTCGATATCGCCGCTTACTTTTTTGATAAGTTTGTGTAAAGATTTTAATTCTTCTTTAGAAGGTTCTTCATCTTTTACAGCCAAATTATCTCCCTCGAAGAACATGTTCCAGAATTTTTTCAAGAAACGGTGCACTCCGTCTATTCCGTTCGTATCCCACGGTTTGCTTTGTTCGAGCGGTCCTAAGAACATTTCGTATAGGCGAAGGGTATCGGCGCCGTATTTTTCTACAATATCATCGGGATTTACGACGTTGAACATCGATTTTGACATCTTTTCTACGGCCCATCCGCAGATATATTTTCCGTCTTCCAGAATGAATTCGGCCGTTTCAAATTCGGGACGCCATTTTTTGAAGGCCTCTATGTCGAGTATGTCGTTACTCACGATATTCACATCGACATGTATCGGTGTGGTATCGTATTCTTTTTTGAGGTTATACGATACGAATGTGTTGGTGTCTTTGATTCTGTAAACGAAATTAGACCGTCCTTGAATCATTCCTTGGTTCACTAATTTGCGGAACGGTTCGTCTTCGCAGACAATGCCCAGATCATACAGGAATTTGTTCCAGAAACGGCTATAAATAAGGTGCCCGGTGGCATGTTCGGTACCTCCGATATAGAGATCGACATTCCGCCAATATTCGTTGGCCTTTTTCGAAACCAGCGCATCATTATTGTGGGGATCCATGTAGCGGAGATAGTAGGCCGATGATCCGGCAAATCCCGGCATGGTGCAGAGTTCTAAGGGGAAGTGCTCTTCTGTTTCCCAGTTTTTTGCCCGTCCCAGAGGCGGTTCGCCCTGTTCGGTCGGTAAGAATTTGTCGATTTCGGGCAGCAATAGAGGCAATTTGCTTTCGTCGAGCATATAGGGCATACCGTCTTTGTAGTAAACCGGGAAAGGTTCGCCCCAATAGCGTTGACGGCTGAAGATGGCATCGCGCAGACGGTAATTTACTTTGATGCGGCCTAATCCTTTTTCTTGAATGAAGGCTTTTGTTTTGGCGATTGCCTCTTTCACTTCGAGACCGTTCAAGTCGAGGCCGTTTCCGCACGAATTGATCATTTTTCCCTCTTTGGCATCGAAACTCTCTTCCGAAACATCGCAGCCCTCTATCAGCGGAATGATCGGCAAGTTGAAGTGTTTGGCAAAGGCATAGTCACGGCTGTCGTGTGCCGGCACCGCCATGATGGCACCGGTTCCGTATCCGGCAAGCACATAGTCGCTTATCCAGATAGGAATTTCTTCGTTGTTCAACGGATTGATGGCGTATGCTCCGGAGAATACCCCGCTTACGCTTCTGTCCATTAGGCGTTCGCGTTCTGTTCTGTGTTTGATGCTTTCCAGATAGTCATCGACAGCTTTTTTCTGGTCGGGAGTAGTCACTTGTGCCACATAGTCGCTTTCGGGAGCCAATACCATAAACGTAACACCGAAAATCGTGTCGGCACGGGTAGTAAAGATGGTAAACTCTATGTCTGAGTTTACGACTTTAAATCTCATTTCGGCACCCTCAGACCGTCCTATCCAGTTGCGTTGAGTCTCTTTAAGAGATTCGCTCCAGTCGATCGTGTCGAGTCCGTCGAGCAAACGTTGGGCATAAGCCGATACCCGCAAGCACCATTGGCGCATGATTTTTTGTTCTACGGGATAGCCGCCTCTGACCGAAAGACCTTCGCTGACTTCATCATTGGCGAGCACCGTTCCCAATTGAGGACACCAGTTTACCATCGTGTCACCCAAATAGGCGATACGGTAGTTTAACAGCGTTTTTTGCTGTTCTTTTGTATCCATTTTTTTCCATTCGTCTGCCGTGAAAGAGAGCTCTTCACCGCAAGCGACATTCAGCCCTTCGGTTCCCGAGGTTTCAAAACGGCGTATGAGTTGCTCTATGGGGAGGGCTTTTTGTTCGTCGTAAGAGTAAAAGCTGTTGAACATCTTTTCAAAAGCCCATTGAGTCCATTTATAGTATTCCGGATCGCATGTGCGGATTTCACGATTCCAGTCATAACAAAATCCTATTTTGTCGAGTTGTTCGCGATACCGGTTAATATTCTTTTCGGTGGTGATTGCCGGATGCTGTCCGGTTTGTATGGCGTATTGTTCGGCGGGAAGTCCGTAGGCATCGTATCCCATCGGGTGGAGCACGTTGAATCCTTTCAGCCGTTTGAAACGGGAATAGATATCAGAAGCGATGTATCCGAGCGGATGCCCTACATGCAGTCCTGCACCGGACGGATATGGGAACATATCCAAAACATAGAATTTCTTTTTTCCTTCTTTTTCGGTAACTTTATAGGTCTGGTTATCTTTCCAGTACTGTTGCCATTTTTTCTCTATTTCCCTGAAATTATATTCCATCTTGAATCGTTTTATTTTCTTATTATAAGCCGATTATTTACAACGTGTTGATTTTGATCGTAAAAATCTTTGCAAAAGTAATAAAAATATGCTGTATATGGGCTTTATGTCCCGATCAAAAAAAGAGACTTTTTCGATTGTCGGCGCTTGCCATGTTTTATAACTGTAAAAAATGTGTGAAAAGAGAGCTTTGAACCGAGTGTGTATGTGGGTAAAATAAAAAGTTTTTGTACGTTTGTAAAGAGATCTTTTTGTATAGGAGGTTTTCTATTAAGAGGATAGTTACAAATAAATGACGGATTGATAAAATGAGAATAGGAAATATAGATTTGGGTCGGTACCCGATCTTATTGGCTCCTATGGAGGATGTTACGGACATCTCTTTTCGGCTTATGTGCAAAGAGTTCGGGGCAGATATGGTATATACCGAATTTGTGTCGAGCGACGCTCTTGTGCGGAATGTCAGCAAGACGCAGGCCAAACTTTCTATTCGGGACGAGGAACGCCCGGTTGCCATACAGATTTATGGCAAGGATGTTGCTGCCATGGCCGATGCTGCCCGTATTTGTGAAGAGGCTCGTCCGGATATTCTGGATATCAATTTCGGGTGTCCGGTGAAAAAGGTTGCCGGAAAGGGCGCCGGAGCCGGTATGTTGCGCGATGTTCCCAAAATGCTCGAAATTACCCGGGCGGTTGTGGATGCCGTGAAAATTCCTGTGACCGTAAAAACCCGGTTGGGTTGGGATCATAATTCGCAGATAATCGTAGATTTGGCCGAGCAGTTGCAAGATTGCGGCATTGCGGCGTTGGCGATACATGGGCGCACCCGTAGCCAGATGTACACCGGAGAGGCCGATTGGACGTTGATCGGAAAGGTGAAGGAAAATCCCCGAATGCATATTCCCATTATCGGCAACGGTGACGTGACGACCCCGGAGATAGCCCGTGAGAAGTTCGAAAAATATGGGGTGGATGCCATTATGGTGGGTCGTGCGTCGATCGGTTCTCCTTGGATTTTCCGGGAGATGAAGCAGTATATAGAGAGGGGTAGTTATGACCCGTTATCGGTATCGGATAAAATGAGTGTTTTGCGTCGGCAGTTACGAGAAAGCGTTGCGCGGTTGGATGAGCGCCGGGGCATTTTGCATATTCGTCGGCATTTGGCGGCAACGCCCCTGTTCAAAGGTATTCCTAATTTCAGGGAGGTGCGCATTGCCATGCTCAGAGCCGAAACCTTAGATGACCTGTTCGGTATCTTGGATAAAATAGAATATGAAATATTGATAAACAGGTAAAAATATAATAAATATCGAAGATTATGGAAATGAGAAATTTAGGCAAGACGGTTGTGGCTTGTGTCGTTGTTTCTCTGTCGCTGTTTTCGGGACGTGTTGTCGCATCGGACGCTGACGGAGGAAATAATAATTATGTTACCAAAGAGTTGAAAGTGGACGATTTTTATCGCGTCAAGATCAGTACGGCATTTAATGTTGTGTATCATCACAGCAAAGATTCGGCCGGTTTGATCCGCATTTACGGGGAAGAGAATATCATGAATGATGTGAAGCCCGAATCGAAAGAAGGTACTTTGGAAATAAAATTTGTCGATACGGCCAAACGTGAATACGGAGTTATTATTTTAGATGTCTATTCTTCCGATTTGCAAGAGGTGCAGAGCGACGCCGGCGGAGTTTTCGAGACTTCGGGCAATCTGTCGGGTTCGGAGTTGGATATTCTGCTGATGGGGAACGGCCTTGTCCGTTGCAATAAACTCGATTACGGCATTGTAAAGGCCCGTATCCTGACCGGTTCGGGCGACATATTCTTGAGCGGTACGTGCCGTGAAGCCCGCTTGTCTATTGCCGGTTCGGGCGAGATAAAAGGTCATGAGCTGAAAGCCCGCGACGTGAATTGCAACATTACGGGTAACGGCAGTATCGGATGTTGGGCCGAGGAAAATCTGAAAGCCTTTATTACCGGTAAAGGCGATGTCTTTTATAAAGGAAATCCCGTGGTAAAAAAACGGGGCATCGGTTCGGGAAGTACCATCCCCCTGGCTGAGTAAAGCCATCGAATCATGAAAAAATAGAAAGCCGGAAACCCGAAAGTTCCCGGCTTTTTTTATGATAAAGAATATCTATTCTTATTTCTTGATGAACGGAATTACAGTTGTTCCTTCAGCTGTCTTGATTTTTGCAATGTAGTAACCGGCAGCCAGGTCATCTACCGAAATTTGAGTTGTTGCAGCAGCCGCTTTTACTTCGCTACCTTGTCCGTTTATGATAGTAACATCGCAAGCTTCAGAGAAGTTGAGGATGTCCTTAACCGGATTAGGATATGCACTTACCGTTACGGCAGCAGCAGATTCGGTAATGCCGGCTGTGAAACCGGATAAGGTATTCATGCTGATTGCCAAGTCGGCAGATTCAGCACCTTCGGTTGCTTCGCAGATAGCGACTTTGGTACCCGTAGCGGCTATGCCGTTTATGCTGGTACCGGCAGTTGTTGTTTTGAGGTTGGTTACTTGTTGTGTACCGAAATCGTAGGCTTCGAGCATTGATGTCTTATCGGTCGAATTGTATGTGCTGATTAACAAAGCATCTCCTACTCCGGCACCGGTCAATTCGTTTTCTTCACCCCAATAATGATATTTTTGCAAATCGGCGGTATTGGGATTTAATGTAACAAAATAGGGAGCGGCAGTATAGTCTCCTGTTGCAGGAGCGTTCTCGTCGAAGAAGAATGTTCCGTTATAAGCGCCTGTAACAACCCATGAGTCGTCTGTGCAGAAAACATTGTCTACGTATTCATATCCAAGAGCATAGGTGGATACAAAGTTTTCCGAGATAAATGATTTATGCACGTCGATGTTCCCTTCGCTGTTTACTCTGAACAATCCGAGATTTCTGTGATAAGATGGGAAGGATCCGCTGTTGTCATAGTCAGAGGCTATCGTGAAAGATGATGTGCCGGCACTTACCTTTACCGTTGCGGCAGCATAAAATGCGGCATACAGATTACCGTCTTTTACATTCATCTTGAAAGATGGGATATCTGCATAATAGTTACCGTCTTCAAATACGATAGAGGCAATCTCTTTTTGTACAGTTAAGTTTTTGTCGAATGATAATATCCGTACAGCAGGTAATAAGGCTATTTGTTCACCTTCTTCTCCTTCTACTGTCACACTGATTTCACTTCCGCTAAAAGTGGTTTCGCCAATCTGTGTTTTATCTGTAATTGTCAGTGCGAGATAGATATTGTCCTTATCTGTTGTTAATGCCATAGGGTTAACAATAGCTGACATAAAGTTTTCACTGTTATGTAAGTAAATTGTACCGTTTTGAGCAATCCCGTTTGCGTCATACTGGGCAAAAATCGTGTTGCACGGATCTCCAAATAAGGAAGTGCTTCCTGTCAATGTTTTTTGAGAGTTGTCGCTGCTGTTCAAGATGATGTCTCCGTCGCAGCTGGCTGCGATATATACATTCCCTTCGCTATCGGTTGTCAGGCATGCCGGTGTCAGATTTCCCTGTATAGCGACAGCCCATTGTACGGATCCCCTATTGTCTATTTTAGCCAGATAATAAGGGCTGGTACCAACAAGCGAGAGTTCAAAATCTCCGATGGTAAAATCTTGTGAAAATTCACCGCAAACATAGGTATTGCCATTTGCATCGATCTGAACAAGTTCTTTAGAAGCAGCATCTCCGGCTTTTCTCGGCTGCCCCATCGGGGTGTTCCAGTCTTGAGCTATTTCCTGTGCAAAAGATAATGTTGCAACAGTTACCAAACAGATAAATAGTAAAATTTTCTTTTTCATACTGTTCAAGATTTAAATGAATATTAAGTTATTAT
>CASFRL010000027.1 GCA_949297285.1 uncultured Bacteroidales bacterium | reverse complement strand
GATTCTTTCGGGCTGAACAGATTAAAAAGAATTTCATTCTTTTTTTCTTCGGGTAAAGTACATAAAGCGTCCCATCCGAGTTCATTGAAAGTACCGCCCAGACCATCGATATATTGGGCCTTATTCTCTGAAATCGGTATTATCTCATTCGAATTTTCTGGAGTATCCGACCATTTTATGTTTTTTTCTGTTTCCCAGTAGTTATTCGGTGTAGAATATTTCCATTCAATTTTTTGAGCAGAAACTCCGGTAATGGCGAATGAAAGAATCATTAAAGATAAAAATCTTTTATTCATAGATGTAATGTTGAATAATTTAAGTTTGATTATATCGATAATGTATTAAATGATTTCGGACTTACTTTTAGGTTTAGATATTTCCCTTTAAGCGAGAGCGAAATATTTTTCTCCTGATTTTCTCGATTTACGATCATTACCGTTATTTTTCCGTCAGGATTTTCAAAAGCGAGAATGTTTTCCTGATTGTCCGGAGTCTGTAACCTGTAAGCACCGGGAACGATGTAATGGCACAAATGTTTCATCAAATAAAATTCAGGATTGTAGGTTACGTCTCCGGTTTCGGTATTTACGGTAATCAACGAATTTTGTTTCCATCCCCACGGACTTGTCCCCGTATGGTCGAGCACCATGTTCCAATAGGTAAATACCCGGGCGCCGTTTCTCAGGTAATGGCTCATTTGCCACCAGGTATGTTCAGCTGCCCCCCAGTCGTTCGACCCGTTTCCGCATTCGGCTTCAGTGTGCATCATTTTCAGCTGGGGATATTCTTTGTTTATCGTAGGTATTGCACCTTTTCCGTCCCACTGAAATCCGGCGCCTTTAATATATTTCGAAGCCTCGGGATCATCCAGTGCCGTTTTGGTATATTGGGGATTATCCCGATTTATCGTTCCAAAAAATATTTCGGTTTGGATGTTCTCTTTTTCGAATTTGGGGCCTAAGAATCTACCGATGAAATAGGCCAAATCTTCACTTCTCCAATTGCAACTTGGGAATTTGTGATTCGAGCAAGGTTCATTTTGTACGTTGATGGCTTCGATTTTTATTCCTTCCTTTTCGTAAGCTTGTACAAATTTGGTGAAGTACAACGCATACGCATTCAGATATCCGGGTTGCATTTTAAATCCTGTAGTAGGAAGTTCAAGAACTTTTTCTCGTGGTAGTCCATTCTTATTGACCGGACTGTCATCGAAATTGCTGGCGTAGTGATCGTTGGTTTTCATCCATGCCGGAGGGCACCAGGGTGAAGCCCAGATCTTGAGGCCGGGATGTATCTTTTGAGCCTCTTTGATATAGCGCATCAATATATGTCGGTCTCTGTCGATGCTGAAATTGATCATGTCGAAATCGTCGGCAACATCGTTGAGCGAATAGAAATTCATGGCAAAATCGCTCGCACCGATCGGCATCCGGCAGTAAGAATAGTTCGATTCTTCCGGGCTGAACAGGTCATGAAGAATTTTGTCCTTTTTCTCTTCGGGCAGCGTGCACAAGGCATCCCAACCCAATTCGTTGAAAGTACCGCCCAAACCGTCGATATATTGAGCTTTCTCATTCGATATTCGAACGATTTCACTGCCTGTTTCGCTCTTATCTGCCCATTTGATATTTTTCTCGGTTTCCCAATATTTGTTGGGAGTCGAGTATTTCCACTCTATCTTTTGTGCTGAAGAGGTGGATATGATAACCGATAGTAAGATTAGTGATAATAGTCTGTTATTCATAAGGCTATTTATATTGATAGTGTATTGAATGATTTTGGTTTTACTTTTAAGTTGAGAAATTTGCCTTTTACTTCGATCGAGAGATTTTTTTCTTGGTTATCGCGGTTTACGATCAATATTGTGATTTTTCCGTCGGGATTCTCAAAAGCGAGAAGATTTTCCTGATTA
>CASFRL010000026.1 GCA_949297285.1 uncultured Bacteroidales bacterium | reverse complement strand
ATTGTTTCTTGAAAACGAGTACATCAAGATGATGGTCTTACCCGAACTGGGAGGCCGTGTGCAAATGGCTTATGATAAGGTAAAGAAACGTCATTTCGTATATTATAACCAGGTTATAAAACCTGCACTTGTAGGACTTACCGGACCTTGGATTTCCGGTGGAATAGAATTTAATTGGCCGCAACACCACCGTCCCTCTACCTTTTTACCTACCGATTATTCTATTGAAGAACACCCCGATGGAAGTAAGACTATATGGTGTAATGAGGTAGAACGGATGTTTCGGACAAAAGGAATGCACGGTTTCACCCTTTATCCCGGAAAAGCCTATATCGAGATAAAAGCGAAAGTGTATAACCGGACATCTTTCCCTCAGACATTCCTTTGGTGGGCTAATCCGGCAGTTGTGGTAAACGAACATTACCATTCGGTTTTCCCGCCCGATGTAAATGCCGTTTTCGATCATGGGAAAAGAGCCGTTTCGAGTTTTCCCATAGCTACCGGCGTATATTATAAACAAGATTATTCCTCGGGTGTGGATATTTCGAAATATAAAAACATCCCGGTCCCTACTTCCTATATGGCAATCCGTTCTAAATTCGATTTTGTCGGAGGTTATGAAGAAGACAAACGGGGAGGGCTGTTGCATGTCGCCGATCATCATGTATCTCCGGGGAAAAAGCAGTGGACTTGGGGAAACGGCGATTTCGGTGTGGCATGGGATCGGAACCTTACCGATGAAGACGGCCCTTACATCGAGTTGATGACAGGAGTATATACCGATAACCAACCCGATTTTACGTGGCTGCAACCGTATGAAGAAAAATCTTGGGTTCAGTATTTTATGCCGTATGCAGAAGTCGGTTATGTAAAAAATGCAACAAAAGATGTTGTCTTGAACGTAGATGTGAAAGATGACAATACCGTATTGATATTGTATGCTACCGGGAAGCAGTCCGGAGTGCGGATATTGGTGAAAGATACGAACGACAAAATATTGTTCGACCGGACGGTAAACGTATCTCCGGCAGAGCCTTTTAAGACTGAATTCTCATCGAAGGGACTTCGTCCGGAGGATGTGATTGCCGATATTTATGATCAAAACGGGAAACTATTGCTCACCTATAAAGCCGATAAAGAAGAAATAAAACCGTTGCCCGATCCGGCAGAAGCAGCCAAAGACCCCAAGGATATAGCTTCTATCGAGCAACTTTATTTGACCGGATTGCACCTTGAACAATATCGTCATGCCACTTATAATCCGATGGATTATTATGAAGAAGCCTTAAGCAGAGAGCCCGGTGATGTGCGTTGCAATAATGCAATGGGACTTTTGTGGATGCGTAAAGGTGAATTTGCAAAAGCCGAAACGCATTTCCGGACAGCTATCAAGACATTGACCCAGCGTAATCCCAACCCGTATGACGGTGAGCCTTATTTCAACTTAGGATGGAGTTGCCGTATGCAAGGCAAGATAGATGAAGCGTATGACGCTTTTTATAAAGCTGCGTGGAATGCCGCATGGCAAGACGCTTCCTATTTTGAGATAGCCCGTATAGAAGCCATTCGGGGAGAATATGACAAAGCACTTGATTCCGTTGAGAAATCTTTAGTGCGGAATTGGCATCATCATAAAGCCCGTCAATTGAAATGCTCGCTTCTCAGGAAGAAAAAATGTTATAAAGAAGCGATAGCCTTTGCCGACGCATCGTTAGAAATCGACTCTTTCAATATGGGATGTCGTTATGAGCGTTATTTGGCATCGGGAGAAGAAGCCGATTTGAAGAAATTAAAAGAATTGATGCGCAACTGGGCTCACGGATACATCGAATATGCATTGGATTTTCTTGCTGGTGGATTGTATGAAGAGGCTGCCGACTTACTTGGCATATACCTTCAGGACGCAGAAAAAGTATATCCTATCATTTATTATCTATTAGGGTATATATATTCAAAACAAGGTAACGATTCTTTATCCGGGGAGTATTTTGTCAAAGCAGAGAAATGCGATCCTGCATATTGCTTCCCCAACAGGATAGAAGAAGTCCTTATTTTGCAGGAAGCCATTCGGAAAAATCCTTCGGATGCCAAAGCTCCATATTATTTGGGAAATTTCTGGTATGCTGCTCGTCGTTATGAAAATGCCGTGTCGTGTTGGGAGTCCTCGGCAACAATCGATCCCGAATTCCCTACCGTATGGAGAAACCTTTCGTTAGCGTATTACAATAAATGCAACAATAAAGAAAAAGCTGTTAATGCCTTGGAAAAAGCATTTGCTCTGGATACTGCCGATGCCCGCATATTGATGGAACTTGATCAACTTTATAAGAAACTGGGGCGACCTCATGAAGAACGGTTAGCTTTTCTTGAAAAATATCAGCCTTTAGTAGATTCTCGTGATGACCTTTCGTTAGAGCGTATCACCTTATATAATCAATTAGGCCGTTATGCCGAGGCAAAAGCATTGATTGCTGCCCGGAAATTCCATCCTTGGGAAGGCGGCGAAGGAAAAATAACCGGACAATATGTTTTGTGCCATGTAGAATTAGCCAAAAAAGCCATTGCTAAAGAGCAATATGCAGAGGCTTTGGACTTTTTACAGGCAACCGATTCATATCCTCATAATCTGGGAGAAGGAAAACTTGCCGGAGCCGAAGAAAATGATATTTATTATTATAAAGGATTGTGTTACCGTGGAATGGGTAAAGAAGCCGAAGCCCTTGCTTGTTTCCATAAAGCGACGATAGGTTCTGCTGAACCCGCCCAAGCCTTTTTCTATAACGATCAGCAGCCTGATAAAATATTTTATCAAGGATTGGCATGGAGAGCCTTAGGCGATGAAAAGAAAGCCCGAAGCCGTTTTAATAAGTTGGTTAAACATGGAGAAAAGCACCTCTTTGATAATTGTAAGATCGATTACTTTGCAGTCTCTTTGCCCGATTTGGCAATATGGGAAGAAGACTTGAATAAACGAAATCTACTTCATTGCAATTATGTAATGGGATTGGGCCATTTGGGATTAGGCGATTTGACAAAAGCCAAAATCTTTTTAGGAAAGGTCCGCGAATTGGATGTAAACCACCAAGGAGGACAAATACATCTGGATATGTGTAACTAACAATCAAAAAGTCGTTTTATAAAATTAGAGACTGATGTTAACGGTAAGAGCATAAAGTCGATTATACATATTTTTTGTATATCTTACCGACGTCCTATTTGAATAAAGAATAATCAATAAAATAAATAGAATGTTCTCTAAAATATTATGTGTGGTAAGTAAGTGCTTGAATTATAATCATATTATGCTTATTTTATGAAAAGATATATAGCTATTTTTTGCTTGATGTTTGGGATAATTCCTTGGAGTTTTTCTCAAGAATATACGCTCGATTTAAGCGGAGTATGGCAATTTGCCTTAGATAGTGAAGACGTCGGAGAGCAGCAAGGCTGGTTTAATAATTCTTTGAGAGATGTTATTCAATTACCCGGGACGACAGATTTGGCAGAGAAAGGTATTCCTAACAAATTATCTCCGGCTCTTGAAAAACCGCAGATGTTGCATTTGACTCGTCGTAATTCTTATGTAGGCAAGGCTTGGTATAGTCGTGAGATTGAAATTCCGAAATCATGGGAAGGGTATAATGTCTCTCTTTTTATGGAGCGTGTCATGTGGCAATCGAAGGTTTGGATAGACGGAATTGCTTTGGAGGGAGTACAAGAAAGTTTAACTACTCCTCACCGTTTCGATTTGCCATCGGATATTCGCCCCGGGAAACATCGATTGACAATTTGCATCGATAATCGTAAACAATACGATATCTCGGTTCGAGATTTGGCCCATGCTTATACCAATGATACCCAGATTATGTGGAATGGTATATTAGGCCGCTTCGAACTCCGTGCCGAAAATTCCTTTTTTATAGAGGATGTACAACTCTATCCTGATGTTACTCAAAAAAAAGTACGCTGTGAGGTGACTGTCTCGAATCTTGAAAAGAAAGAAAAAAAGGCACGTCTTTCATTTGTATCGAAAATATTGCCGGATGGTATATCTTTGCCTTCTCAGCAATTGACGACCTCTTTATCTCCGGGTAAAAATATTGTAACGTATGATTATGATATGGGTGAAAACATCTCTTTATGGAATGAATTTTCGCCGGTCTGTTATCAAATGGATGTTGCTTTACAACAAGGGAAAAAATCATCGTCTTTTTCAACTCGTTTTGGAATGCGTAATTTAACGACATCCGGTCCTGTATTAAAGAATAATGGTGAACGCATTTATTTGAGAGGTACTTTGGAGTGTTGCATTTTCCCTTTAACCGGAACTCCTCCTACTGACAGAACAGGTTGGGAAAGGGTATTTTCTGTTGCAAAATCATATGGACTGAATCATTTGCGTTTTCATTCATGGTGTCCTCCTCAAGCTGCATTTGACGTAGCAGATGATATGGGCTTTTATTTACAAATTGAATTGCCATTATGGTCATTGACAGTTGGTCAAGATACGGCAACGAATCGATTCCTTTATGAAGAAGCTACAAAAATATTGAGAGAGTATGGAAATCATCCATCATTCTGTTTGATGAGTGTAGGAAATGAATTGCAGCATGATTTTGTTTTTTTGGATGCTTTACGGAGTTATATGCAGTCAAAAGATAATCGACATTTGTACATGACGACAACATTTACTTTTGAAAAGGGACATGGTGATTGGCCTGAACCCGGGGATGACTTTTTTGTAACTCAATGGACAAAAAATGGTTGGGTACGCGGACAAGGTATTTTTAATGATGAATCGCCTTGTTTCAATAAAGACTATACTTCGGCTGTTAAGGGAATAGAGGTACCCCTTATTTCTCATGAAGTAGGACAATATGCCGTATATCCTAATCTGAAAGAAATCGAAAAATACAAGGGGGTTCTTGATCCTATAAATTTTAAGGCTGTAAAAGCTGATTTACAGGCAAAAGGCTTGCTGTCTAAAGCTGATAAATACTTAGAATCTTCAGGTAAATTAGCCGCTATTTTATATAAAGAAGAGATTGAACGGGCTTTGAAGACCCCCGGATTCAGCGGTTTTCAATTACTTGACTTACATGATTTCCCGGGACAAGGAACTGCTTTAGTCGGTTTGTTGGATGCTTTTTGGGATTCTAAAGGAATTATTTCTGCAGAAGATTTTAGAAATTTCTGTTCTCCAGTAGTTCCTTTGGTACGATTCCCTAAAGCAGTTTATACAAACAATGAGCTATTTGAGGCAACCGTAGAGATTGCAAATTATTCGGCCTCAGATGTTGAAAATAAAAAAATTTCGTGGACTTTGTCTCCATGTAAAGGAGAATCGATAGCATCCGGATATTTTGATGCTACACAAATAAAAAAAGGCACAAATTCTTTTATCGGTAAAATATCTGCATCTTTAGATCAAATTACAGAAGCGGTTTGTCTTACTTTAGAGTTATCGATACAGGAAACTCCATATAAAAACAGATGGTCGGTATGGGTATATCCTGAGAATATAAACATCAATCCGGGAGAAGTTTTTGTTACGGATAATTTAGCCAAAGCGCTTTCTGAGTTGTCAAAAGGCCGGAAAGTCTTGCTCTCTCCACCTATCGGTGCATTAAAAGGGTTAGAAGGTAAATTTGTTCCCGTTTTCTGGAGTCCGATTCATTTCCCGAAACAAGCTGGGAGTATGGGTATTTTGTGTGATTCAGAGCACCCAGCCTTATCTGATTTCCCTACTGGGAATCATACAGATTGGCAGTGGTGGCATTTACTGAAAAACTCAAAAACGTTAATAGTAGATTCGATCGCACCCGTTTCTCCCATCATAGAGCATGTCGATAATTTTGTAAACAACAGACGTTTGGTATCTATTTTTGAAGTTATGTGTAACGGAGGAAAATTGCTGTTTTCCTCAATAGATATTTTTTCAGAAAAGAGTTTGGAAAAGCCTGAAACAAGACAACTTT
>CASFRL010000025.1 GCA_949297285.1 uncultured Bacteroidales bacterium | reverse complement strand
TTCAGCATCGAAACATTTCCATTTCTTAAGAAACTAGCGGATGCGGATGTCCAGTCTTGCAATTCAGATAATGACAGTAAGTCAATAATTGGAGCCTCGTTCTCTTTATTCCGAGCCTCATAGTTGCCGTATGTAATGCTTTTCACAACCGCATTTTTTAAGAACTTGGAGTAATTCCCCAAGACCAAAACCAGCATCGGCAAGTAACGGAAGCCATGTGTTAAATCAAAATAAAGCTCGTCCCCTTCTTGAATGCAATCAAATACATGCTCGAAAATCGTCCAAATCTCCGTCTCGTTATTCCCATCGGGCAGATTTTTTACCGGTACGACGGGAAATGGAAGGTGCATATTTTCGAGACACGATCGCAAACCTTTCTGTTGAATCGGTTTATGCGTATCGCGAGTTGTATGTCCATTATCAACCCAATTCCGTTGTTCAGCCCCGCTTGTTAATAAAATATATGCACAGTCTGTCGATTGCCAATCCGAAATTGACATTAAATATCGTAATGTAGCCTCTTGGATGAAACGAACTTCCTCCGATTTGAAGTCGCGATCTATCTTCGTATAATGGCATGTGCCATAATTACTAAATCCTAAAAAAGAGATGAAAACCTTCCTTGACATCATTCATTTTGTATTTATATTAAACAACTCATTATCCAAAAGCATCGACAATGCTTTTTCTGGAGCTATATGCCAACGAGCTGCGTCTTCCATTGAAAAAGATAAAATATTATTTTCCTCGCATTTCTTTCTAGCGATATCGGACATTTTAGCGAGAGTGACAAACAAACCCTTGCTTCCCGTACCACCATAGCCTTTGACCACGCTCCTGAATTTATCAATATCCGTTGTATGAGTGATTTGGGTTTTACATTCCACAAAAAGCAGTTTTGTGCCTGTATTAACAATGATATCCGTTTCATTCTTATCAACATTTGCACGAAAAGGAAAATGGCAATTCATACATATCTCTTTGGCTTTATCCCATGTGGATAACATCTTAGCTACTTTATATTCAAACCAGCCTGAGTTGAATACCAAAGAAATAGCATGAGGTGACGCGATTCGCTCGCTTTTTGATGTTCCATTTTTCTTCTGCAAATAAATATCAACCACTTCATCCAGCTGATTATCCTCTTTTTTCTTCCAACGGATATAAGATTTTCCTGAAACAAACTCTCCTGTTTTCCGCGATCTTAACTCATTCTGCCGCTGATTATCTAACAAAGCGGACAGTTTATTAAAATCATTTGTATTGAATGAGCGCATCCATTCAATTCGGGCCAACATCTTGCTGTCTTTCTCCGTATATTCATCGAACCGCTTATAATTATCTTCCATTGCGTTTCCATACAAACGAAACAGAACATGCATGTCAAAATTGAAATTGGATTGCGATTGCATAGTCCGATAATTCCATAGTACATTATTCTGATCCATATAAACAACGGCGGCATTGGGCAATTCATGGAAAACAATACCAAATAAATAAGCCCACGATTTTAATCCGCTGGAGATATTAAGTGTAATGTCATCGTTTGCGTATCGCTCCACTAAATCCTTCGCCCGTTGAAGTATTTTCGCTGGGTCAGTAGGGTCTAACGGGGCTTGTTCATCGACTGGCACTTTTATCTCCGACAATAAAGTCTCCAAAACCGATCGACTCCCTTCCGAATAAATAAACACCACCTTATCCGGATGGGTCGCGACTATGCCATGATAAATCGGAGCCGGCTGCCCACCCACTAACGTTATATGAACCTTTTCCATGCCTTTATTCTTTATCGATAGATAGCTTCACGAAACCCAAAATATCCCCGTCCTCATCCAATCGCCTTGATTTCGGAAAAACATACTCTTGATATCTGTAATTATTGGGTCGGGCTACAGGAACTATCTCTTCTTCAAATTTATCTAATCGTTCACTCCAAGCCCCCGTAATGAACCGCCACCCGGAACCATGTCCGATACGCAACACACATTCTTTCCCTTGCTGACACTTCTTGATATTTCCTAAGATCATTCGCAAACTATCTATGTAGTCATCCGCTCCTTCATGATCCTCATTTACTGTCTTCCAATATTTAATCTCGTCAAGTATCAATTCATTTGTATGCGCATTAATCAACTGGAATAAAGAGGACAAAGCATCCATACTTTCGGGAAAATCTTTCAAAGGCCATCCATTTTCTTTTACCCATTGGTAATAATCCTTAGCGATTTTCATTTGAAATGCAGATTTACTATCCGCCCCTATAGCTTCTATCAATTGGGGTTTTGAAGTATCAACAAGTTTTTTCCTACTTGTAATATTCAAATTTACCATACGAGTCACAATCTCTGTTTCTTTCTCAAAATAAGCATCACCCATTTGCAAGAAGCGAAAGATATCCTTTTTAGGATCATCTTTCTCTATTTGTTGGTTTCCAAAGAAATCATTCTCTATTTGTTGAGCGGCAAATCTTTTATCTATTTGACCATTTTTTCCTCTCTTTATTCTCCTTTCCAAGTCAGCACTATCTTTTCCCTTCGCTAAAGAAGAAACAATCGCCGTCCGGATAGCACCCTTTATCGAACTTCCTGGGATATAAGGCAGCCCTCGACCATCGTGTATGCATTCTTTCAACGTATCAGCATCTCTTATATTCTCGGTAAAATTCATAATAACACGCCGAGAATAAGTCCTTGGCATAACCGTCTTATCGATGCTATTTCTGCGAATAAAACTTCGGATATCATCTTCCGGATTCTCAATAGAAAGGATCCAGTCTTCTAAATGCTCCTCGCCTATTATATTCAATATTTTCCGAGGGTCAACAATTCCAATAACCGAATTGCCATCTTCCCGAAAAACGGTGAAATCCGCCTTATTCCGAAGGAAATTGCCATTGCCTATATGCACGGGCGTAAGTGTCTCTATTTTTATCTGGCTCATCATTCCATGGTTTTAATTGGTACGACAAAAGGTTTCCCGCTACGGAATACCGGGTGCAAGCGCTC
>CASFRL010000024.1 GCA_949297285.1 uncultured Bacteroidales bacterium | reverse complement strand
CGTTTACAAAAGATGCGCCCGGAAATAGAACGTTCATTTCCGGGCGCATCTTTATGTTTTCCTGCAATGATCAATCATCGTAATCGATAAGACGGAACTGCTTGTCGAAGGTCAACTCCAGACCGCCTCTCAACTTCACTTCATACTCTCTCTCATCCTGCTCGAATTTTATGACCGGCACATCCGTGTGATTTTCTTTCAAGTAATTCGCAATCGGTCCCGGGATAATGCCGGCAGGCACCATACTGTATTTGCAGTCGACCTCTTTCAAATCTCCGTTTTTACGAAATTCGACCTTATTGCCATTTACAAAAATCACTTCATACTCTTGGTCAAACCAACTTTTATCTACTTTTGCCAAAGCGATTTTCAAATCGGGGAAATATTTTTTGATAAACTGCTGTGATTTTACCGGCAACTGGCCGGGATCGATGGGACGATCTTCTTTTGCATAACTCATCGTACCCAAGGAAATCAAACATATAAGCAAAACAACTAATCTTTTCATATTTTTTCTTTTTATGTTTATAATAAAAAAACCGACCTCCACGGTCTGAAATAATTTGGATATGACAAAGGTGATAGATAAATCTGAAATAAATTTGAAATAAAAAAAGAAATGCGTTTTTATCTTGTCGGCCTTTCTGCCCCACCCGTTTGACCGAAAAATCGGTCACCCGTTCAATCGAGGACTTTTTCCCAAGAAAGGATAAAGCGGTGCTCTCCTTCGAAATAACGGTAAGCAACCGCTATCCCATAATGATTGCCGATCGCCTTGACAATAGCCAACCCTAATCCGGTAGAACCTTTCTTTTTACTTCCTTGATAAAAACGGTCGAAGATGCGTTCTCCATCCAACGCTCCCGCGACTGCACTATTGCAGAAGATAATTTGTGAAGCGTCGATTTCGATCCGGATATATCCGTTATCGACGTTATGCACATAAGCATTTTTCAACAGATTCGTCACAAGGGCTGTCGCCAATGATTCATTCATGCGCACCGTCAAACGCGACCGTTCCTGCACCTCTACTTTTATATTGCGATAGCCGTATATATCCTTATACAAGGCCAACTGTTTTTCCAGCAACTCGTTCACATCGACAGGGACATTGTCGGTAAACTGCCCGTTGTCTATCTTCGAAAGAAACAACAGCGATTTGTTCAACCGCACGATGTAGTCGATTGTCTGACGGGTTTTCAGCACCTCCACCAACTGCTCTTCGGTGAGTTCGGTATTATCGGTCAGCCATTCGAGGCGGTTTTGGCAGACCGCCAACGGAGTCTGTATCTCATGAGAAGCATTCCCGATAAACTGTTTCTGCTGATCGAATAACTGCTCGGCTCTTCCGGCATAACGGATAGCCGCATCGTTCAGTTTTTTAAACTCCGAAATCTTCGTATCGTTTTTCAACGGTATGTTCTCTCCCCCTACGGTATAATCGTCCAGCCAATGCAACAGGGTATAAAGGGGACGCATACTCCGATAGAAGGCCCATGCATTTATCCCGATGATTATCAACAACAAAGAGAAATACAACACAACGATCCAATTCAGAATAGCCCTGCGCAGGTCTTCCTTTTCAAAAGAGGGTGTCGCAACCGTCAATTCAAAATAAGTTCCCTCATCATTGGGAAATATGGTTTTCAATATTCTTGCCGGCTCGGTATCCTGCAACTGCGGAATATAAATCTTTGCATCGGTATAACTGATGGCCGAACGGCTTTCGGCATACTCCCGGGTTACTTCTCGAATCTGATAGCTGTTATTCGATCCGTCTCCCGATGAGAGTGTCTTCTCTCCCGCCAGCACCTGCATAATGATCATGTCGGAATAGTTGTCGAGCGCATCATCGACTTCATCGTTGATTTCGGTCTGCAAGGCAAAATAGAAAAAAGCGGCCCATGCCGTCAGTAAAACGACCAAGGCGACCGAGACACGCAATATGATCTGATAGATAAGTTTCATAAGCTCTTATTCGGTAACGACAAGTTTGTATCCGAATCCATATACCGACTTGATTTCTATATCCGCCCCGGCATCCCTGAGTTTTTTCCGAAGGTTCTTCATCTGTGCATAGATGAAGTCGAAATTGTCGGCCTGATCGATATGGTCGCCCCATACGGCCTCGGCCAACACCGATTTATCGACCAGATGTCCGGGACGAAGAATAAAGTAATACAATATATCGTACTCTTTGCGGAGCAAGGGTACTTCGGCATCGTTTACCGACACCTGAAATTTATCGGGCGATACGGTCACGTTTCCCAACCGAATCACGTTCTCTCCACTTCCCCGGCTTCGGCGCATCACACTTTTTATCCGAGCCGATAACTCGGCCAGATGGAAAGGCTTTGCCAAATAATCGTCCGCCCCCAAATCGAGCCCCGACACTTTATCTTCGATCGAGTCTCTTGCCGATATAATGATAACATTCCCCTCTTTTCCCGAAGCTTTAAATTGGTCGAGCAGGTCAAGACCGCTCCCGTCGGGCAACATAATATCCAATAAAATGCAGTCGTAACTGTAATCTTCGATCTTCTGCAAAGCCTGACCATACGTGGAAGCAATTTCAACGATATAACGCTCCTTTTCCAGCGTTTTCTGCATCAATTCCCTTAAAGAGGGCTCGTCTTCGACAATCAGAATTTTCATTTCCTACGGTTTTTAACGTAAAACATCATTTTCAGCATACTCCTCCTTAAAGATTTTCTCTCAAAGCATATCGAAAATAACTTTTAACTCAAAGATAAAGGATAATTCTGAAATAGAGCTGAAACTTCTGAAAGAAATATGAGACAATGATTTATGATTTACCAACCGCCTATCAAGTTATGAACCGATCCTTTATCCTTCATTTCTTAAATTAGTAATCCAAACAAGAATTTATCCACAACAAATTTATGATACAAAAAAAATATTTTTATTAAAATTTGATTTTTATAAAATATTGTCTGCTTTTATCTATCATTCAAAATAGGACCTACGATATTCACACAATAATCCGGGCTCTATTCTGTTATGTATTCTCAACACAGCACCATGAAACGAATATTTATCATCTTATCGGCATTACTTCTGGTAACGGCTGCCGGGTATGCGCAAAAAAACATGTTCGAGAAAAGAGCTGTAACCGATGAACAAAGCGCTACTCCGTAAATAGGGCCCAAGTCAGCGACCGAACGGTAATGTAATCTTGACCGGAAAATGGTCTGACGGGATACGGGCGACATATTTGCTTAAAGAAAGCTCTTTGGGAAAATTGTTCGACTTTATCTTTTCCCCGCTATTTTTATCGGGAGTCCGATAGGTATCGGTCAATACCGAATAGGTTTTTACCGTCATCGGTACACGTACAAAAATATGGTCAATGCGACTGTCGGTTTTCAGATTCGGATCAAAGTTATTGAACGTCCCGTTGGGAGCATAGCTGATTTCGGCCACTTCATAAGCATCTTTCAACAATCCCGAATCATTCAATATGCGATAATTCTCGTGTGTCTGATCTACATTGAAGTCTCCTGTCAGAAACACGGCATCATCGCCGCACATTTCCCGTATCTTCTGCAATACCAATTTTGAGCTTTCACTACGCGCCTGCACCCCGACATGGTCCATGTGCAGATTGAAAAACCAGAATTCCCGTTTTGTTCGTTTGTCTTCGAACCTGCCCCACGTACAGATACGCGGCAAAACGGCATCCCAACCTTTATTGGGGCGATCGGTCACGGCCGACAACCAAAAATGCCCGCTTTTCAATAAACGGAACCGCTCTTTTTTATAAAAGATCGGAGCAAACTCTCCGGCAGATTTCCCGTCATCGCGTCCGACACCGATGTAAGCATATTCGGGAAGGCCGTTCAGCAGGTCTTTCAACTGGTCGGCCAAGACTTCCTGACTGCCCAATATATCGAAATCGTTTGTCCTGATCAAACCGCAAATATACGGCAGGCGCTGATACCAGCCGTTGCCGGCAATTGAATCTCCACTATTATGGTAACGTATGTTATACGTACCAATGGTTAACATTTGTGCCTGCAATGCGATACTGCACACAAACAAGAATATGAAAACAGAGGCTCCTTTTCTCATAACATGACGATTTTCAGAACAAAAATAAGCAAAATAGAACAATACGGCTCTCTTGTCTTATTTAAAATTTGATGCTTACACGACAATACTATGCTTCCTGCATATTCAAAAGCCGGCGACCGTATCATGAAGAGATGAAAAAATTATTCTCTTACAGTTGTCGTCGAAATGTCATTTCTCGATACGAGATAAGCCTCGGCAATCAGAATCTAAAACTAATGCTGCCGTATGGCAAACAATTGTTACTCCAATGCACGGAATAAAAATCGAGGATTTCCTCTTCCGGCGGATTTCCCACGACATTATAGAGTCCGAACCGCAACGACAACAGTTTGTCGCCAAACGGTTTGACATAAGAATAGCCGATATCCGCCCGATAATTAAGCGGTTCGCGTTGAGTTCTGAATTGAGATACGGGTACAGGGTCTAAATCTTCATTCCAATCTGTAATTCTGCCAGATCGTACCGCACCTCCCACAGAAATCGAAGAATATGCGTTCAGTTGATATGATAAGGCCGTCCCCATTTGGTGAGGGATATCATATAAAGAAGGCATTTTACCATTATCGGGCAACTCCCCGAACCACTCTCTGCTACGGGCATAGGTGTAAGAAAATTGCAACCGCCACCGTTTCCAATTTTTATGAAAATAAAACCGGGCGCCATAACTGTCGCCGGTTCCTACCATAATGTATTGCCCCCACTGATCATCCTCGACATACACCTCAGGACGTAAGGCGACCACATTTCTCCGTGTTTTATAATATGTCGAAATCTCAATTTGTCCGTTTTCAAGAAAATGCTTCCATCCTATTTCATAATGTTCTGAAGTCCGAGGTTTGTATCCTTCGATACTGGGCATTCTGAAATCGGTCGGCAGGTCCCATTCATAAAGCCTCAAACAATGATAAAATTGTTCCATTTTCGAGAAGTTGAGGTACAAAAGGTCATTGCTCCACGGGAAATATTTTACCGATAATCTGGGCTGGATACTATAATAGGAACGATTCTTTCGGGGGAAATAGCCTACTCCGTGGACACCGACTTGCACAGAAAGGCGAGAAGATATGTTTATATAATTATCATAAAAGATAAAAGCTTGATCGATCGGTTCACGGCGAGTAAAGGATCCCTCTTTATAAGTTGCCAGATCATATACTTCATAAGAATATTTTACGCCCCATTGTGCCCGGTAAACGTTTTCGAGAGAATAATCAAATTCGGTAGAAACGTTCCACGATTTTATGCCGCTATGAATATATTCTCCGACA
Source organism: uncultured Bacteroidales bacterium (assembly GCA_949297285.1). Lineage (GTDB taxonomy): Bacteria > Bacteroidota > Bacteroidia > Bacteroidales > Coprobacteraceae > Coprobacter. The sequence goes on along the minus strand of CASFRL010000024.1, from coordinate 13,387 downwards.
TCGAATCCCAGCAAATCGGTACGGGCACGGTTGGTATGTGACGAATAAAACAGCGAAGTAGAACTCCCCAACTTCCCGATTTGGGTATGGTATGACAGTTTATATGCCTGATTGTCCCACCTCAATATCGAAAGCGACTCATCCTCCTCGATAAGGGGCAAATGGTAATCGTCTCTGGCTCCGTATGCCAAAAACGTGATCGAACTGAGGGGAGAAATAAAATAAGAGAGTTTCGCGTTATAATCATAAAAAGTATGGTTCAATCGGTTTTCTTCGGACAGCAGATTATCAAAAAAGTCGAGCCAACTTCTCCGGGCACTCACCATATAGGAGAGTTTATTTTTTATAATAGGACCTTCGAGGGTCATCGAAGCCGCCGGCATATCCAGTGTAAGGGTACGAATGTGGTCTTCCTTATTTCCGTCTTTCAGGTTTACTTCGGTCACCGATGACAGGCGCCCTTCTAAATGGGTAGGGAAAAAGCCTTTGTGAAAGATTATATTTTTTATTGCATCTCCATTGAAGATAGGCAACAAGGAGTTGAGGTGTCCCGGATGATATACGGGTATGCCGTCTAACAAAAACTGGTTCTCGTCATATCCGCCGCCATCTACCAAAAGATTATTTCCGGCCAAAGAGGAAGTTACTCCCGGAAGAATCCATATTTGAGAAAATAAATCGTTGGCGCTGAAGGCAAGCAGGTTGGAAGGGGTAAGCTCGGTCAGCTCATTTGCCCTTTTCCCCGACTCTACGGTAATATTATCTATTTCAAAAGCCAACGGCTTGAGATAGGCACTGATCGAGCAAGCTCTATCGACCTGTATATTTCGGGAATAAGGTGTATATCCCATATACGACACGTTGAGTGTATAGGAACCTTGCGGGAGGGAAAACTTAAAGATACCATTCTCATCGGATATCATATTCCAATGTTTTCCCGTTTCACTGACAAAATTCACGATGGCTCCGTAAAGTCTCTCTCCGCTCTCCTCCTCAAATACCGCCCCGCTGACATAAAAAGACTCTATCTCCTGTATCTGTATCATCAGCTTGTGAGGGGGTATAGTCTCTATTTTAAATTTATATCCACTCAGTATTACCGAGAGCAATTCTTTTACGGTCATGGTTCCCGAAAGCTCGACTTTCCGCACTTCGGCAAGATCGATAAGCGAAGGGTTATATGCCAATATGATCTTCGTCTCCTTTTCTATTTTATTGAACCATTGCAACACGGTAGCGGAAGAAGCGTTTACCTGCAACGTTTCTTCCGCTACCGCATGAGTTGGCCGGGTTTCCTGTCCATACATCCCGAATACCCACCATAGCGTAAGTATCAGTATCAGACACGATCTACTCATTATACAATCTATAATATTTCCCGGCTACTAATGTTTCATATTTGCACCCACAAAGGAAAGCCAACTCTTCAACGATATCCTGAGCATTTTCTCCTTCGATTCGGGTAGTAACAAAATTCTTCTCCAAATCTTTTTCCAGTTCAATCTGTATGCCGGTCTTTTCCTCTATCTCTTTCACCACTTCTCTGATCGGGACATTGTCAAAGACTATTTCGGGCGTTTCTTCTCCGAAAAGAGCCTGTGCATTATCAATGACACCCACCTCAAGCCTACCGTTCCTCAGTTCTACTTTTTCGTTTTCAACAATAACGACATTCTCGCCGTCGGTCTCGACTTTTACTTTCCCGGTCTTTACAAACACGCCCGCATTATCTTCATCGGCAACATCTACGAGGAAAGAGGTACCCAGCACTTCGACATTCAAAAGTTCCGTTTCTACCCTGAAAGGGATACCGTTCATCTTCTTTACCCGGAAAAATGCTTTTCCTTCCAGTTGCGCCAACCGTCCGGTTTTATCGTCTCCCTGCCGGAAAGCCAACGTTGCGTCAGGATACAATATTACTTCTGAACTATCGGGCAACAGTATCGTCTTTTCTCCGACACCCGTGTTGGCATAACGAATTACCGACTCATCCGAATCCCGTAAAAAATAGACTGTTGCCACAGCGATGATCAAGAGGACAGAAGCAGCTATCGAAATAAACTTCGTCATGTTGCGTTTCAAAGCAACCCGCAAAGGCCGGTCTTCAAGTCTGGGTTCGATTCTCTTCCAAGCCTGTTCAACATCAAACACAATCTGCTCTTGTTTCTTGACAGGGACTTCCAGCAATTTTTGCATCTTTTCAAATTCTTCCGCATTTGCCGAAATCCATTTTTCCAGTTTTTTCTGCTGTGCCTCATCCAATTCTTCTTTGGCAAAATATCTGGCAAGCAGCTCATCTATATCGTCTTTACAATTCATACCTTACTCACAATTTATGATGATTGATAAAATGATGGTAACGACTGCGGCCAGAATCAAACAGTTTCCAGCCACATAGGCCCGTAACAGTTTGATAGCTTTTGTCATCTGGTTCTCAATGGTTTTCTCCGACAAATTCAAGTTCTCGGCTATTTCACGATATTTCATACCTTGAAGTTTGGCCATAAGAAAAATATCTTTACACTTCGGAGGCAGTACGGCAAGTGCCGATGCAAGCCTCTCTTCCGGAGATTGCATATTTTCATCTAAAGCTCCATTTTCATCCGCAACGTCATTCACCGGAGAGTGGTAGTCTTCGATCGAAACGGTATCGCTTTTTTGCTTCCGTAAAAACGATATGCAACGATTCTTTACCGCTGTGGTCATATAGGCGGCAAAATCTTCTTCAGGCATAACATCCAATTCTTTGTTCCACACATCGATAAACAATTCCTGGACAATATCCTCCGATTCTTCTTTGTCAGAAACATATCCGTAGGCTATATTACACAGCCTCGAATAATGTTTCTGAAATTTAGCTTTAAATAATTCTTTTCTAAAGGCCATCATTATCGTGTTTGCCTCAATCTCTTGTTATGTTTAGAACTTTAAACTAACACCTGCCGTCAAAAAGCCTTTATGTCCCAATCCGGCTTCTACAAATCCTCCGATATGTTCATTACCCACTCTCAGGGCTATCGGGTTTACCTGATATGCAAAATCAGCATTTAAATTGGTTTTCTTTGCTGTTTTCTTTCCCAACTCGGTCAATCCTGTTTCTGAATGTCGTTTTAGGTCAAATCCGGCCGAAGCGCTTCCATACAATTCGACTAAATGACGTTTGAAATAAACGAACTCAGCCGTCGGAAGGAACAAAAATGTCAACTCTTTTTCTTTAAGTGAAGGAGATTTTTCTCCTGCCAAAGTCAATTTGCTGTTCATTTGGAAAAATCCCAAGTCAGCACCTACTCTGAACCGATTCAATGAATAACGGTATCCCAAACCATATACTACACTGGCTTTTTCATCCGTACGTTTGCTTCCGGTTATTGCATCGGACAAACCCAATCCTAAAACGCCTACCGTACTTTGCGTAAATCCGTCACTTACCGAAAGACGAAACTCATGCTTATTTTCCGACGGCTCAAAACCTTTACTATGTCCTTGCCCCTTTACTAAATTTGTAACAGCGAATGTACACAAAAATAATGCAATAAATTTAATTTTCATAATGTCTGAAATTTTAAATGATTAATACTCTTTTTCTGAATGTTTTCACCCTATTAACGCAGTGCCCGAAAAAAAACCCTACTTCCGATCAAAAAATTTTTTTATTTATCTTGCCTTTGTCCCGAGATCTTTAAAATTGCCGTGGTGCAAACCACTCGAAACAGCGGCTCTTTCCGGTATCTTTATCGATAAGCGGTTACCTGAAAAAAAATCAGATTCACGTCTTTGCTATTCGGTTAAATCGAAGAGGTACAGCTCTTATCAATATTAAAACAATCGACAACGGGTTTATGGATAAAAAATCTGTAATTAAGGTAATACTATCCTTAATTTCGATACATAAAACTCGGCAATCGTCGATTAATTTTACGATATAAATAACCTAAATAAAAAAAGAGCGTTATGAGAAAAGCCATCATGACCATGCTTATAGCAGGTATGCCCATAATCGCAGGGGCACAAGCAACGGCCCAAGTAGAACAAAACAATAAAACGAATATGGAAAATCTTACACTGACCAAAGAATGGGACAAGACATTCCCTAAAAGCGAAAAGGTAGATCACAGCAAAGTTACTTTCGTAAACCGATATGGCATTACGCTCGCTGCCGATCTATACATCCCGAAAAATGCAACGGGCAAACTTCCGGCTATCGCCGTAAGCGGTCCGTTCGGAGCTGTCAAAGAACAATCCTCGGGACTATATGCACAGACCCTGGCAGAGCAGGGTTTCTTGACCATAGCTTTCGATCCCTCTTTTACGGGGGAGAGCGGAGGACAACCCCGCTACGTGGCATCGCCCGACATCAATACCGAAGACTTTTGTGCGGCTGTCGATTATCTCTCGATTCGTGACGATGTCGATCCCGAACGCATCGGCATTATCGGAATCTGCGGATGGGGAGGCTTTGCCCTAAACGCCGCTGCCATAGATACCCGCATCAAGGCAACCGTGGCTTCTACCATGTATGACATGAGCCGTGTGAATGCTAACGGATATTTCGACTCGATGGATGCCGACGCACGGTATGAACTCCGCAAACAACTCAATGCCCAACGCACCGAGGATGCCCGGAACGGATGGTACGCATTGGCCGGAGGGGTGGTAGATCCGCTGCCCGAAGATGCGCCGCAATTCGTCAAAGACTATTATGCCTACTACAAGACACCGCGAGGCTACCACAAACGGTCTCTCAATTCGAACGGGGGATGGAATAAAACGTCATCACTGTCTTTTATCAATATGCCGATACTCTCGTATAGTGATGAAATTCGCAGTGCCGTGCTGATCATACACGGGGAAAAGGCTCATTCCCGTTATTTCGGTGAGGATGCTTTCAAGAGACTGAAAGGTAATAACAAAGAGTTGATGATTATCCCGAATGCCAACCATACCGACCTTTATGACCGTACCGATGTTATACCGTTCGAGAAGATAGGGAATTTTTTTCGCGACAATCTTAAATAATAGAGAGTCGGTAGTAAAGACTTTATTGCTCGAGTAAAGAATAATGTGTGATCGGGAGAAAGGACAATAGATGCCCCTTTCTCCCGATCACGCATTTTCCGGCACATCGCCATCAGAATGCAATCCGCTCTATACCATTATAAAACGAAAAACGCCTGTTTGTCAGGAATCGGGGGAAATATAAAAAATAAATTTTTTTTGACTGGACATTCAATTTTTCGCTATATTTGAACAATATAAAAACGGAGATCGGCACAACCAAACTTGAAAACGTTATTTTCGTTTGCCCCTCATTCTTCGTTTCTGGTATCTGTTGAAGTATGAATACATCCATATTAACCATGCATCGAATTATTCTTAAAAACCGACGACTTTTCAGATATGCAATACTTTCTTGCCTGCTCATCTTGTGCAGTTGTTATGCGTCAAGCCGAACCAGCAAATTCAGTGCACAGCATATCGAACTGGGAATGGAAGAGTCTGCGTTTATAAAAAGATACGGCAAGCCTTTTTATCAAGAAACATCTTATACCGAAAACAATAGGAAAAAAGAAACACTCTTTTACAAAGAAGAATTGTACGAGGGAGATTGGTTTATCGTTACCACCGCCTTTACGTTTATCGACTCTAAATTAATATCGCAGGACATTGTAAAAGAAGAAAGAAAATATAATGATCACGATTGCAAAAAATAACCACAACGGTAACAGCCGCCCTTTCGGGCAAACAATAAGGGTACTCTTATGGGCAGCCGCTTTCTGTTGTCTGTGCTCTTGCGCTGCGTCTGCGCACATGACTTATCGAAACGGATATATTTTGGATAAGAAAGGTGAAGTCGTCGGGAACTATGCAAACGGATATATCTTCGATACAGCCAGAAACATAAAAGGCTACTATGCGAACGGATATATTTATGACGAAAACCACCGTATCACGGGGAATTATTCGAATGGTTTTATCTTGCCTAAAAATTAGGTGATTTAGCAAATAAATGGAGAAAAAACAGATATCATCCGATTCCTTGTTTTGATTGCTTCATTAATGTTTGTCGGACAAATACGCTCAAACTAATTCGGAAAATCCCGATTGCAGGATTCTGTTTTTTATAATACTTTTTTAACTTTACGTCCTTTTTTAATTATATAACCCATTAAGATTATGTCCGATTATACTAACATATTGCCGATATTAATCACAATGGCAGCTGTCATTTGCATGGGCGGAGCGTCTCTTCTCTTTATGCGTGGACAGAACAACCGTTCCCGACGTCTGTTGGCCGGTATCATGTCGACATGGGGAATTGTTTATGTAGTACGTGTCGTGGGGATGCTTTCGGGAAATCACGATTTAGATTTCACCAGAATCGACGTGGCGGCCACATTTGCATTGGTAATCGGCAACTTATATCTAATCATTCTGTTACTCTATCCCTTGGAGATTGTACGTCCGGGATGGCTCAACCTGAAACGAACAGGCATACTGCTGCTCCCTTATGTATTAATAACACTGTTTTATTACGTCGTCTTGTACCTGCTCGGGGAAAAACCTTTGAGACTATACACGATGGATCAATTTGCCGAACATATCGGAAGATTCAACGTCTGGTACCGCCTTTTGATGATCCTCTCCATTATCGTGTATCTCGCCTTCCTGTTCCGATTGACTTGGCGTTATAAAGAATTTTATCGGCAGTGGTGTCGTAACAATTATTCCAATGACAAGAATATAAACATTTCTTGGTTACGTCAATACGGCATCGGCGTGGTGCTGATCGGGGCAGCCTATTTTTGGTTACTGCTCGACGGAAACACATACTGTTTTATTGTGCATAACCTGACGGTACAATGTTTCTTCTGCTATACCCTTTATAAAGGACTCTTTCACGCTAATCCATATACGGAGGATTTTTTCAGTTATACGCTGGACGAAGCGGAAGCATACCGGAAAGCCGAACTCCAAGAAAGCCAATCGCTTGCCAACAATATTTATTCTCTAAGTAACGAAACTGCATTTCTCAAGAAAATACCCGCTTATTGCGACGAGATAACCAACTGGATGATAAGTAAAAAACCTTTTCTGAATCCGAATTTCAAACTTATGGATGTATCGGAAATCCTACCCTTGAACCGAACTTATCTTTCTCGTGTTTTCAATGAGGGCTTCGGGGATAGTTTCAGCAACGTAGTGCGCGACTACCGCATACGCGAGGCAGAAGAAATGCTTACCAACTGTCAGGATATTCCCGTGGGACAAGTAGGCGAACTTTGTGGCTTTTCATCTCCCTCAGCCTTCCACCGTACCTTTGCACAGAGTCACAACGGGCTTACGCCAAACCGTTACCGCAAACAAGCGCAAGAAAAATAATTTTTACTGAATTTTTTGTCGGGTAGTCTCCGAATAACTTCCATGTGTATTTTTTTCAATTCGTAAATTTGTATTATCTGCAATTTTATTTTTACAAATTGCAAACTTATTTTTACAAAAGAGGAATGATCTTCCCCGTATTTTCCGGCAATTTTGTGTTCCCCAAAAAGTTTGCTCCATAAGGTCTCCCATGAGAAGATTAGACTGCCAACTCAGCAAATCGGAGTAGCAGAAATATGTGCAAACAGGGATATTTTTCGAGTCAGATACAATCTTACCACAATCTGACCGGATTGATGACGATCAAAATATAAAATAGTGTGATGCCTTTAGAATTTATTATAATGCTGAAGGCCTCTAATTCGACTTTAATACGATCTGGTGATTTGAAAATCTCCAAAGATAATTGACGGAATAATGAAATCAAGAAGATTCTTTTATAAGATAATTCTATGGTGTGCGTTATTTTTATTCGCTACACAAGCCCATGCACAGAAAATCGGATTAAAAACCAACGCGCTTTATTGGGCGGCAACCTCTCCAAATATCGGAATCGAAATTGCCATGAACACCAAAACCTCATTGGAACTCAATGGCACCTACAATCCCTGGACATTTGCCGACGACAAGAAGATGCGCTTCTGGCTTGTGCAACCCGAAGTCCGTTACTGGTTCTGTGAGCGTTTCGAGGGACATTTTATCGGATTTCACCTGCATGGAGCCCAATACTTCGGAGGCTTTGGCCGGGCACGCTACGACGGATACCTGGCCGGTGGCGGGTTCACATATGGATATGATTGGATTCTCTCTCCGCATTGGAATCTTGAAGCGGTTATAGGCGTGGGATATGCCCGTCTTTGGTACGACAAAAGTCCACGTATTTATTGCGAAAAGTGTCGAATCTCGGAACACCGGAACTACGTTGGCCCCACCAAAATCGGGCTCTCGTTGGTGTATTTCTTCTCATTCTAAAAAACTGCGTATATGAATAAACAATATCTACTCCATATCTGCATAGTGCTCGTCTTATTGAGTCTGTCGGTTTTTACAGGCTGCTCTCCGATCAGAAAAATAGCGAAATCTATTTCCGTAAAACCCGAAGGGCAGGTGCTGACATCCGACTCTTCCGGAATGGTCAACATGGATGTTTCGTTCTACATACCCCGGAAGTATATTTCAATTCGCAGCCGGCTATTCATCACGCCGCAATTACTTGTCGACGACTCGCTTCGTGAAGAATTTGAACCTCTCGTTGTCGATGCCCCGATCTATGCAAAGAAACTAAAACGCCGGGCCCTACTCGAAAAATATAATGATCCCTATAACGAATACCTGCAAAAGGTCGACAATCCCTTATCGGCGTTCATGCTGACATATCACACCCGGTTCGACATTCCCGAGAACGCTCAATCGGGCCTTATCCGCGCCATTATCAGCAAAGACGGCTGCGGGGAGTGTTCCGGGTTAGATACGTTGCATATCGCAGACATCAGCAATCCCGTGAGCTTGATAGATCCGCAAGAAGCATTAAATCTGAATTGGATTGAACCTGAATTTGTTATACGGACCAAAATCCGGGAAGGGAAAGGCGAAGCTTTGTTGCAATTTATCATCAACCGGTATGACATCAATCCCGATTTGGGAAAAAATCGCCGTGAATTGGATCGCATGACCCAAACACTGGCTCCAATTCTGGCAGATTCGTTGGCCACTATCCGTACCTTGGACATCTACGGCATGGCATCGGCCGACGGTCCCTACGGATTCAATACGGCATTGGCCCGCAATCGGGCCTCTTCTGCAAAACAGTGGTTGGTCAAGGAGTTGCAGATAGCGCCCTATATCGAACAACTTATCCAGACCGATTCCCGTCCCGAAGGATGGTGGCCCGTCTTTCGGGCTATGACAGCCGACGGGCATCCCGACTCATTGAGCGTCAAACGCATTCTGACCACCTATACCAAGGGCAACGATGATGTACAGGAACATTACATCAGGCGTCTGCCTTGTTGGCCCGACATCCGAAACAGATATCTGTCAAAAGATAGAAAGGTAGAATATACGTATAGCTATGCTATCCGAAGTTTCACGACCGACGAAGAGCTGCTTGCCATGTACCGAAAACGTCCGGACGCCTTCAACGAAGATGAATTGCTGCGCGTTGCGGCACTGGCAGGAAACGACTCTGCCCAAAAAGAGGTGTACGGCACACTGATGCACTATTTCCCGCAGTCTGCAGTGGCTGCGAACAATCTGGCAGTTCTTTATCTGCGTGACGGAGAGATCGATAAAGCCCGTCAAACATTACGAACGCAACAAGATTTCTCGCCCGAGATGCTGGCGACGTTAGCTGCCAGTTATGTCTACGAAGCAGATTTCGAACGGGCCGTCGAGCTGTTGCAAAAGATCGATCTTCCCGAAGCCCGTTACAACCTCGGACTGCTGAAGGCCTACCAACGCAAATTGGGTGAGGCATACGCCCTGCTCAAGGATTACCGCGACGTAAATTCGGCAATCATAGCCCTGAGTGTCGACCGCAATGCAGAGGCACAAAGCATCATGAAAGAGATCGAAGACTCGAGTCCTTTGGCAGAATATGTCAGGGCGCTTATTGCCGCACGCATCGACGACGAAGCGTGTTTCCGACGGCATATAGGCAACGCCTGCAAGGATGATAAACTCCGCAAACGAGCTGCCGGAGAGGCTGATTTCGCAAAGTTCAGAAGCGAATTGGGGTTATAGAACAGATACGATGAATGCAAGAATGCAAATTATGAAAATACTCCGATCATATCGTTATATATTGACATTAACCATGTTAACTATAATATGCACATCCTGTATCCGTGACGAAATACAACCATGTCCGCCACTGCAGGTCATGATCGATATACAAGACAAGAATTATGCAAATATCGATTTTGTGGAGAAGAATACCAAACTGGCTCACCGAATCGATGAGAACCAAAACTTCAGAAGCTATATACAAAAGTTGTTCTATGCCCTTTATGATCTGGAAACCGGAGAAATTGTCACGGTACGTCATCTGCACGATGTGACGGGCGATGCTCCCATGGCCACGGTCTATCTGCCCGAAAACCTTCCTTTCGGTCGCTATGGACTGATGGTATGGGGAAATATCAATAGCGAAGAAGGTATTTTGAAAGACGGACGTTTCGATACTTACGATCTGCATATGGGCGGAATGGAAGGGTACGACGTCTACATGACGGCCGACGAACTTCTCTATGACGAATGGCACTATAAATATGTCGTAAAATTGAAACGTCTGAAAGGGAAACTGATCATCACGGCCGAGAATTTTCCAAACGATATTGGTTGGTCGACGAAGACCGTATCCCACGTTATGGGAAACGTCGATTACGCATTGCACTATTCAGAATCGGAAAATGTCATCACCAAAAGGACATGGGGAAAAACATCGAATTATGTAAGCAACACCTATATCGCCCCATCGGCAACAGAGAGCGGCAGCAGTATAGAAGCACAGCTATATGACAGTCCGGAGATGGTTGATCCCGTAATCAAGTTACAACCTGTGACAACGACATTCAAAAGAAACGAAATCACCGTCCTGCGTTATGTGTACGATGCCGACACCGGGACAACAAACATTTTTGTTCTGTTGGACGATGGGTGGAATGAGATCATCAACCTTGAAAATTAGCAAATATCAATATTTATAATTCAATCTATTTTTCATTTAAATTATTTATTATGAAAACCAACATTTTAAAATCGGCTGTTCTTGCCTCAATACTGGCCATGACAGCTTGTACGACTCAAATAGTCGAAATAAATCCGGACTTAGACAATGGACTGGCTCTTGGACAAGGCGAGGATATTATCCGAATCGCACTGACCAACACGACCAATACTCGGGCCGCACGTCCTATCGGAACCTCGAAGGCCGAAAACAATGTAAACAGAATTGCATTTAAGTTTCTGACAAATGGAACGACCGAAGCCGAAGGAATCTCGCTCGAAGGTGTTATCGAGGAAAATACCGGTAACGTTATTGAAAAGTTCGGAAAATCCGAAGGAAACATTCTGGAGCTGCCCAACGACTACGACGGAAGCGAAATCTGCGTCAAATTCAGTGGGCTGAAAAAAGGCTCCTACAAAATTATCGCTTATGGTTACAACTACACCTCCAATAACGATACCTCGGATGCCTTCCCTTATAAAATTTCTACCCCCGAGCAGGTCGGGAGCAACTACCTTTACAAGGTCACAGAAGTATCAACAGTTCAGGAAATTTTCGCTGGTTGCAACGAAGGCACATATATCGGTGTAAACCAACACGGTAAGTTCCAAACGATTCCGGAAATCACGCTGATGCGTCAGGTTGCCGGTTTGCTGGCCTACTTCAAGGAAGCCCCGGTCTTCGTAAACAACACAAAAGTTGCAAAGATTACCGTATCGACAAAAGCCAAGGTAAACGCATTCTACTTCCCCGCCTCCTTATTGGATAACTCCATATATAACGGTGCTGCACCCGAATCGGGAACCTGGCAGCAAAATGAGTATGTTAACCTTCTGACCTTCGATATGACTAATGCAGAAAATTATAACAGCAATTACTTGAACAAAGGCGACTTTTACACATTCGGCAATCAAGATGATGACTTTCTCATGGCCGAAGGCATGAACAAGATCAATGGGCTGCAATGCAAAGAGAATACATTGTTCGGCAGTTGCTTCCTACTGGCTTTCCCCAGCCACTATGACTTCGGCATAGCACAATACAACTGCGCAACGCTCAATATATGCTATTGGGACGTAAATGAAAATCTTATCAAAAGTGTCCCATTGAGAAACGGCGGTTCGGAAGATGATAGCTTAAATACAAATTCATACCAATACAACATCCTTTGTAACAACTTCTATTCGATCGGCACCAAGAAGGCATTGGAATCGGACGACGAATCGGAAGATAAACCGCTCAGCATCGACGAACCTTCCGGATATGACTACGCAAAAGTCAGCATCAACAGCAATTGGGATGATATACATGACCTGGTCAATTAAACACGATACAAATCATAAAAAGACACCAAGCCCCGACCTAATCGGGGCTTGATGCTTTGGGGGAATATATAAAAGGGGTATCACCACCATAAAATTGCGGCAATACGATCTGTAATTTCAGATCGAGCCAACCCTTCGCTACTTGGGACGAATAATGCCAAAGATTTAATACCACGCAAAAAATATCCTACTTGTGGACTTCCGAGAAAATACATACATAACAAAAAAGCAAAAATCCCAAATAACTAAAATCGGTTATTTGGGATTTTCTTATTGTACCCAGACCCGCATTTGAAATATTAAATCTGGAACAATCAGTTTAAATAGTAAAACGATGAAGTTTAAACTAAACTAAACTGATTATTAAATACTTATATCGGAATATAAAAATGATTCAATTTAATTGGATTGAAACAAATTTGGGATAAACGGGAACAATTTGGGAACAATTCACTATCTTTGCAGTGTTCAACCCAGAAATACATCTGAAGCTTATGAAAGTGACTGCATTCATACGAAAAACGGCAAAGAAGAATGATTTGGAGACCAAAGCCACCATCTATTTCCGCCTGCGTGACGGAAAGAAAGACATCAAGGCGGCAAGTGAGCTTTCCATTAGCCCTAACCATTGGAGCCCAGAAAAGCAGGGATATAAAGACCGTGTGGCTTTGGTGCCGGAAGATGAAAAGATTGACTTGAACCATAAGGTACAGGCATTGACCCGAATGATTGAAAGGGAATATAGGGATGATGCCGACAGCGGATGGTTAGGAGAAGTGATAGACAGATTCCATCACCCGGACAAATACAAGACAGAAGAAGAACTGGCCGCTGAAAATCCACCAACTTTTGCCGAACTGTTTGATGAATTTCTGGAAAAGCATAGTCTGTCGGAAGTGAGGAAAAAGAATTTCCGTGTGGTAAAAAGAGCACTCATGCGCTATGAGCTGTTCAT
>CASFRL010000023.1 GCA_949297285.1 uncultured Bacteroidales bacterium | reverse complement strand
TCTTTTTGCCGGTAAGCCTTCAGCTTGGGCTGGCAGGCGGCAACATCGGCATGGCTGTCGCAATATTCGACCAACGGTTCTATCCATCCGGGAGTAACCTCTACATCCGAGTTTAACAGTACGACATATTCATAATCGAGAGTTTCGATAGCTCGATTATACCCTTCGGCATATCCGTAATTTTGTGAGAAGAGCAACCTCTTTACATCCGGATAGTTGTTTTGTAACCAAGAAACAGAGTTGTCGTCAGAACCATTATCTGCAACGACGATATCGGCCAATTCAGGATTTGTGTGTCGGCATACCGATGGCAGAAATTCTTTCATCAATTCCAACCCGTTCCAATTCAATATGATAACTGCAACTTTTTTCAAGATATATATATTTTTATATCGTGTTTGAGATAGAGAATAACCGACTTACCGAAGATGTTTGTGTTTCCAGCGATTGTGTGTCCATAACCAATATTCGGGGGCACGCAAAATCGTTCTTTCCATCATCTCCATATATTTGTCCGTTATTTCAAATTCTTCAGTCTCTTGGGGATTTCTGGATATTTCGCGGATCGTTACGGTGTAATATCCCCGTTTTATTTTTTCGACGTCGAAATAAAAGACAGAGAATCCCACTTTATGAGCTATTTTCTCGACACCTGTCAGTACCGGAGTATCGTGATTCAGAAAATTTACCCAATGGTGGATGTTGGCCGGAGAGGGAGTCTGATCGGCCATAAATCCGGTGATGGACGGTCTACCCGAAGACTTGTAACGCAGGATGCTCCTCAAGGTATCTTGTTTGGCAATACACTCGGAGTGGTATCTTTTCCGGAGTTTAAGAAAGAAACGGTCGAACCATTTGTTTTTTAAAGGGCGGTATATTTGTGCAAAAATCACACTCTCTTTACGCATCCAGAGTGTAACCGACGGAACAAATTCCCAGTTACCGTAATGTCCGAGCAGCATCAGGCATGACCCTCCGTTGTCGACGACCTCTTGCAGCGCTTCGGTATTGTAGAATTTTATTCGTTTCCGGGTTTCCTTGTCTGAGATATTGAGCAGTTTGATCGTTTCTACGATATAGTCGCAAAAATGGTGATAGAAAGCTCTCTCCATCCGCCGGATTTCTGCTTCGGTTTTTTCGGGGAATGAGTCTCTCATGTTGCGATATACCAGTTTGCGCCGGTAACGTACCATGTAAAACATCGGGAAAAACAAGATGTCGGATAGGACGTATAATACCCTCAGCGGTAGCAAGGCGTGTAGCCAGAAGTAGAAGTAAAGCGGACTGTAAAGGATATTTTCTAACGATTCATTTTTCATATTTGCAGATTTATTCGATAATTCGTTTTACGATAAGTGCATCTCCTGCTTCATTGAAATCACCTAAACATACTCGGCAAGTCGTATTTACCCGTTCTTTTTCATAGGGCATTTCTACCCGGATGTAGTTTTCGGTAAATCCGTGCATGGGAGCGCCCTTTTTGGGGTGTTCGAATAGGACAGTCCTTATTTGCCCTATTTGGGAAGAGTAGAACTCGTGCAGTTTTTTCTCTGAGATTTCCAGCATTTTCCGGCATCGTTCATGTTTCTCCTGAGGCGTTACGACATGCTCGATTCTGAGGGCTTGCGTATTGGGACGTTCCGAATAGGTGAATACGTGCAGTTGGGAAATATCCAACCCGGAGATGAAACGAACCGCGTCATTGAAGAATTGTTCGGTCTCACCCCTTACGCCGACAATGAGATCGACACCGATAAATGCATCGGGCATGATCGATTTTATTTTTTCGATTTTCGATCTGAAAAGGGCCGTGTCATATCGGCGGTGCATCAAACGGAGAACCTCATCACTCCCCGATTGCAACGGGATGTGGAAATGTGGAACAAAATGCTGGGATGTCGCAACATAATCTATGATCTCGTCGGTAAGCAGGTTCGGCTCTATGGAAGAGATACGGTAACGTTCGATGCCTGTTATCCGGTCTAATGCTTTTACCAGATCGAAGAATGATTCTCCGGTCGATTTCCCGAAGTCTCCGATATTTACCCCGGTGAGGACAATCTCTTTCCCTCCCGATGCTACAACATTTTCGGCTTGTTTCACGAGCTCCGCGATCGATCCGTTACGGCTTCTTCCCCTTGCAAGAGGTATCGTGCAATAGGTACAATAATAGTCGCATCCGTCTTGCACCTTTAAGAAATAGCGGGTGCGGTCTCCACGAGAACAGGAAGGGCTGAATGTGCGTATGTCTTTACTTGGTGTCGTAATGATGGCACCGTCGTTGTTTTTGTGTTTATGCAAATTGCCGATGTAGTCTATGATATGGAGTTTCTGTTCGGCTCCGAGGACTAAATCGACATCGGGAATATGGGCTATTTCTTCCGGTTTTAGTTGGGCATAGCATCCGGTTACTACGATAAATGCGTCCGGGTGTTGCCGGGCGATTCGTCGGATAGCCTGCCTGCATTTCTTATCGGCCAGTTCGGTTACCGAGCATGTATTGATAACGCAGATATCTGCTTTTTCGCCGTTCCTGACTTTCCGGATGCCTTGTTCTTCCAATATTTTACCAATAGTAGAAGTCTCTGCAAAATTGAGTTTGCATCCCAATGTGTAGTAGGCGGCGGTTTTGTTTTCGAAAATTGTATGATCTATCATCAAGAAACGGTATTCATAATTAAAAACAAGGCAAAGTTAGTCATTTTAAGATAAAAAGTGGCTGTGCCGTAACATTCCTTAGCGATATTATGAGGTGAAAACCAACTATTCGTTATAAATTTGCAATTTAACACAACTCAATTGTCATGATCGAGGAAAATTTTATCAAAATCTATGAGAAAAGTTTTAAGGAGAATTGGGACCTTCCTGCGTTGACCGATTATAATACGAAAGAAACTTTTACTTATAGGGAAGTATCGGAGCAGATTGCCCGATTGCACTTGTTGTTTAAATATTGTCAGATAAGGCGGGGCGA
>CASFRL010000022.1 GCA_949297285.1 uncultured Bacteroidales bacterium | reverse complement strand
TTTTTAAGGTCGACTTTGCCAAGCCGCATCCTATCTTATTCAAAGATAGTGAAAATACTGTTATAGATTCTTTTATGGATTAAAAATAATCAGAGTCCCTGTTTTCGGCAGATAAATAATGTTATAACAACATTGAACACCCTTTGGATTTTTACCCGAATATTAAAAAATGTGAATAATTTTTGCCCGTTTCCAAGAAAAAGTGCATCTTTGCAGATGTTTTTCAAATCTCTGTTGGAGAAAAGGCGTTTTCGAAGCAGAAGATTTACCGCTGAAAATCAGTGGGGCTTGTAGACTTCTGACGTGATGTCGCAACTACAAGTTTAGTATGAATTATAAAACTTCAGTATGAAGAAAGTAAAGTCAATCTTTGCGTTATTTGTATTGTTTTTGATGATTTCAGCTGGTAACAACCGGATTCCTAAAACCGGATTGTTTGTCGGAGAAAAAGCTCCGACCTTTCAAATGAATGATTCCACCGCCGGGAATTTCGATTTGAAAGATCAGAAAGGCAAGTATGTCGTACTTAATTTTTGGGCGAGTTATGATGCTCCGTCGCGGATTTCAAATGTAAGAATCCAACAGGAGATCGAGAAATTGAATCATCAAAACCTTTCGTTTGTTTCTGTTTCTTATGACCCGAACAAAGTCGTTTTTGAGGAAACCGTAAAATTGGACGAATTGAATAGAAATACGCAGTTCTATGACAAAGACGGAGAATCTTCTGATATATATAAGGCTTTTCGTCTTAAAAAAGGTTTTGGAAATTATCTCTTGGATCAAAACGGAGTAATTGTTGCCAAAAACTTTAGTCCTGAGAAGTTGACGGAATTGATTGGTCAATAACCCTTTATAAAAAGATCGGATATTATCCGGTCTTTTTTCTTTTCGACACTTGCAACCCTTTCTCTTATCTTTTCGGCGTTATTATCCTTTTTTCTGTTCCCGGTATTTGCTGGGAGACATTCCCATGATCTGGGTAAAAATGCGGGTGAAATAGAATGCATCTTCGAAGCCGAATTTGTGGCATATCTGGTTTATTTTCATATCCGTGAAATCGAGATAGTGGCATGCCTCTTGAATTCGCAAATGAGTAAAATAGCGAAGAGGGGAATAGCCGGTCTTTTTCTGAAAAATAGATGATAAATGCGACGGCGATAGCCCTGCATGTGCGGCCAAGTCGGATAACGTAATTTTTTTCTCGATGTTCTCACGCATATAATGAATGATATCTTCGATAATGTCCATCTGCTTGTCTTGAGGTTTGGCGCTTTCCCGATACTCTCCGAGAAACTTCATCGACCCGAGAAAATAAAACAGACTGGTAATGGCATAATAAAAGTTGTTTTTACTGTATCCGCGACTTAACGTGTAAAATATCTCTTCAAAAAGGCGAAGCCGCTCTTCGATGCGGGAATCGGAATTCGGTGTGATATTTGTCGGCTTGTCAAACCCATTTGCAAAGAAGGAGGCTTTTTCTCCATTGAAATGTATCCAGTAAATCGTCCATGGATCTTCAAGGTCGCTGCCATACGAATGGGCTGTATCTTTAGGTAAAATAAAAAATTGATTCGATTCTACCGGATATTTGTTCCCGTTTATTTTAAACCATCCGTGACCTTCGACACAATAGATCAGGATAAATTGTTTTGCCTCCTCTTTTGTGCGTTCACGATAATGGTACGAAGCCTGAGGATAGTATCCTATGTCGGTAATGTGCAGCTCTTTCCCTAAAACGTCTTGAGCAATATTCTCGATAATTGCAGCCGGTAAGACGATAGCTCTCTCCCCCTTAAATCCGCTTTTTATTTTAGCCATATAGGTTTTATTAAGATGTCTTGTTGCAAATATATCGATAAATTTTAATTTATAATAATTCTTCTATTTGTTCTTTTTTATTTGAGTCATTATGCTCTTTAAATGTTGCCGATAGCATAAAATTATCCATGTAAATAACATTTTTCTCTATGTTGTATATAAAAAAAAACTACTCTCTTTGTATTATTAAAAATATTAATTCTAAGATCCAATGAATGCACACAGTAAATTTTTTCTATTTTTTATAGCCTTGGCTTCAGCAATGGGAGGATTCCTGTTTGGATATGACTGGGTTGTTATCGGGGGAGCAAAACCTTTTTATGAACAGTTTTTTGAAATTGCCGGTAATCCTTATTTACAAGGATGGGCAATGAGCAGTGCTTTGATCGGATGCCTGGTCGGAGCATTGATTGCCGGGAAGTTCAGTGATCGGTTTGGCCGTAAACCTATATTGATTTTGGCCGCCGCGCTCTTTGTCTCTACCTCTTTGGGTACAGGTTTATGCAACAGTTTCACCCTATTTAATATATTCAGACTTATCGGAGGCTTTGCAATAGGAATTGCATCCAGCCTTTCTCCGATGTATAT
>CASFRL010000021.1 GCA_949297285.1 uncultured Bacteroidales bacterium | reverse complement strand
TCTTCTCACCCCGACAGACAGAGAGTCGCAAGATGTTAAGTTTAATGTCTTGCGATTTTTTTATTTGTAGCCCCCTCAACAGAAGTGATGATTTCCAATTTCTGTACGCCCTTGTTCGCCTCCTGCAACTCCTTGTTTACTTTTATCAGGCTGTTTATCTCCTTCTCGGCCGCCGAGGCGTCGAGGGTGAGTATCCATTTGATCTGGTCTTCTGTCAGTCGTGATGCCATACAGGTACTTTTTTACGGTAAAAGTACCCATGGTTACCGGGGATGTAAAGGACAGGTCAGTCGTTCCAGAAATTGCTGAAAATAAATTTCGTTAAGGGTATTCCGATAATCGGAGTGACAAAAAACGATAACAAGAATGCGAATACCCGGTCAAATTTTTCCCACTTGCCGGTAAACAGCCAAACACAGAGCAAATTGAAAAGTATCCAAAGTAATCCCATAGTTCTAATTTTTTATCGTTCAATACCACGCTTCATTTATATCCCATTTTCATTAAGGGAATCCCCAAGAGAGGAGACACACCTAAAGAAATTATAAACGTTGCGACTTTCATTTCCATTGGCCACCCTTTAGTAAAAAGGGAAACGAAAATCAAAGACAATATAAAATTGATGCAGAACCACATTGTTATAATTTTATATTAACAAATGTAATAAATATAATATATTAATCCAAATTCTTGGGTGATGATTCATTCAAGTCTTCCCGTATGCCCTGTTTTATATTCTCGGACAATCCGTATTTCAAAGTAGGCAAGGTCTCTTTATACAGTATGCCCCATACTGCCCGGTTATAAATTTTCAACTTTTTAAAAGAGCCTTTCCCGTTCCGGCTGTAATAAATACAGAGAAGCCTTTTCCGATTGATCAAAAACAATAATACGGCCTAAAACCAAAAAGGCTTGGCAAAACCGGATGCTTATAGAACAGAATATATGGCAATCATGTGGCATACACTCCCCAACAAAACGAATATATGAAAAACGGTATGCATATACCTGATTTTACGCCACGAATAAAAAAGAGCACCGACAATATAAGAAAGGCCTCCGGCAATAATCCACCAAACCGCATTCAATGATCCCTCAGGTTTCAACACATCGATCAAGGGTTTAAAGGCGACCAGAATCGTACAGCCCAAAACGACATAACACAGTGTCTCAAGATGACTATGCTCTTTTAGATTGGTAAAGCTAAGAAGCACTCCGACTATTGCCGATAACCACACGAAGGTAAACAATGACCATCCCCACGCTCCGGCATCATGCAATACGACCAACGTAAAAGGAGCATAAGTTCCGGCAATATGCAGATATATTGCAGCATGGTCAAATTTTCGTAATAGTTCTTTTTGCCTTTCGTCCTGACAAGCATGATACCACGTAGATGAGATATACGATGACAACATTCCGAAAAGATAAAGACAAATAGCGACGATCTCGGAAGGGTCTTTGCTTTTTATGGCAATGGGCAACAAAACATATCCGGCAATGCACCCCAATAGAATGCCCGCCGCATGAGAAAGGGAGTTTGCGATCTCTTCACCTTTTGTATATCTCTTTTTTCTCATATCGATCAATTAAAACGTTATGCGGTCGGTTATCTTCCCTCCGGCCAACCGGATATAGGTAACAAATCCGCGCTTTCCTTCTTGAAGTTCAATTATCCTTGCCCCTGCGGAGGTTTTGGTATAGGTAGTTTTTCCCCCGGAGAATCGTCCGTATGCCAGAGCGATACCGTTATATAACGCCACATAATCATTCCCATGATCGTGTCCGGTAAATACCCCCATGACATCGCCATTCAGCAACATGGCGGCATACATACCCGTATTCAATACCGGGGCACACTCTTTCTCTCTCCGTTTACCCGACATTCTGTTTTTTCGGGAATCATAGGCTGTTTTATATTCCGGAAGCGGTATGTGGAAGAATGCCAATGCCGGGAGCGGTTGCCCGCCGTTCATCGAGATATAGCGACGGCTGTTGCGATTATACCATTCTATCTGATCGGGCACGAACCAGCCATAACCTTCGACCGCTTGGAGCGTAGAATAACTGTTCGAGTCGATTCCGTAAATCAACAATTCCGGTTTATCGGTCCCGTATCCCATGACCGGAACCACATCGTTCAAATATCCGCTGACACTGTCGGTACATACCGAGTTCAGGTTCGACGGGTATGATGTCACCCATTCGGCAACCTGCTTGCGAGAGAGGTCCTGCTCATCATCGTGATTTCCCAATGTCACCAAAAAAGGGAGATTACGGCGCAATAATGGAGCAAGAACACAGTCCCAGCCTTCGCGCACGGGAGCGCCGGTTACCACATCGCCCGTGAACACGACCAAGTCGGGAGATTCCCGATCAAGTATCTCTTCTACCAACCGAACGGCAGCATCCGATCTCGGATCGTTCGGGATGTAGTGAAGGTCTGTAAACTGAACAATCTTAAAAAGTCCGGCAGCATCGAAACTTAATCTCTGTCCCCAAAGAGTCTCTACACAAAACAGTCCGAAAAAGGCAATCAGCCATCTATATTTACCCATAAAATCTGTTCCCGATAAAAAAGTTTATACACGTGATTTTCCCCGATGAAGATAATCATTTACTAAAATCTGTCATCATTTTTTCAAGAATATTTCTGTGGTCAATATAATCGGGCAGACTCGGACGGCTCATTTTTCTCATTGTTTGTCGGCACTTTGGGAAAACAAAAATGTATTTCGTCTCCGATATGTCCACACGGCTGTCAAAATCGTAATGAGGAAATTGAACAAAAAGGCAAATTGTTGGGTATGCACATGGAAAAGGTCTCCGGCCCAATCGATGATAAACGGGCACGCTAAAATTGCCAGATAGTTCATCGCCATTACGAAAGCCAACGCCAATGTGACTTTTCGGGCAGAGGCCGTCCGGGTCGTTTTGTCATACACGACGGGCTGTATCACACCATAACCGAATCCGGCAAAAAAGCATCCGATTCCGATCCACCATTCAGACCGGGACACCCAGATAAGCCCCAACCCGAGGGCAATACATAACAAACTGTAAAGTTCTGTCCACCGTTTCCAACAGCCGATAATCCGATTCAGGAACAGTCCCGGAAGCATAATCGCCAAAAAGAATAGCGAGATCATGATTCCCGAACTACCGCTCGAAAACCGATACTCTTTCATCAAAAAGGGCAAATTGAAACTGATGATAATAACCAGATAGGTGCAAAGCCCGTAAAAAAGCATCAGTTGCACAAGGCTTTTTTTATTTATAAAATTCTCGGGCAATGCCGGCTCTTGGGTCATGGTCGTTTCGGCAGGAGTATTCCGGAGAGTTTTTTCTTTTGTGCCCGACGCATCTTTCAGATAGGACGAGAGAAATATCGAAACGATCGGCAACAGATATACGACAAAGGGCAGATGCCAATTAAGCTCTGCCAGATATCCGGTTACAACCGTCACAATCACCAAGGTAATGTTTGTTATCGCCGAGCTTAATCCGAATTGCTTCACCCGATAGGGCCCTTGAAAAAAACGGGTAATAAAGCCTGTCGACAACGGGACGATCAACCCCGACCCGACTCCCAACAACGCACTCACGGCAATCAACTGCCACATTTTATTCGAAAGCAGATATAAGACCCCGCTGGCAGCAAATATAAACAATCCGATTTGCAGCAACCGGATGTTGTTTACTCGTTCGGTCAATGTTCCCGAAAGGAGGATAAAGGGGATTATCAGCAAAGAGGGCAACGATGTCAGCATCTGTATATCCAACTCGGTAGCCTGAGGGAAAATCTGCGATAATTGTCCCAATATAGGTGATACCGCCAATCCGGGCAATGCGTTCAGCGCCGAGATAGACCAGATTCCGACGAGTGTAACAAGGGAGATCGTCCCTTTTCCGGTTTTTATTTTCATAATCTATTTCTGTTTTATCATAAAAAAACAAACGAAACGGACGAATGTTTATCCTTTGCTCATGCCGTAAAAAGAGAGCCGGGCTATTTGTTTTTTTAATAATCCCCAAATTGTGTAGCAATATTCAAAACCGGAAAACATTACACAACGATAAATGTTCTGCATATATGGTATGGAATACCGTATCAATAATTATATGTCAAACTCTGTAAACGAATAAATGATGAAAGAATTAAACTTTAGGGACGGAGATGCCAAGACGTCCATATTCGGATCGAACGAAATGCTGCACTCCTCTCCTGTCGAGAAAATTCCCCAAGAACCTACAACACCTCAAATCGCATATCAGATGGTCAAAGACGAAACATTTGCCCAGACTCAACCCCGCTTGAATCTGGCGACATTCGTGACTACGTATATGGACGATTATGCAACCAAATTGATGAATGAGGCCATCGATATTAACTACATCGACGAAACGGAATATCCCCGCATCGCCGTCATGAATGGGAAATGTATCAATATTTTAGCAAATCTATGGAACACTCCCGAGCAGGCGAAATGGAAAAGCGGGGCCCCGGCCATCGGCTCTTCCGAGGCTTGCATGTTGGGAGGAGTAGCGGCATGGTTACGTTGGCGTAAAAAGAGGCAGGCTCAGGGGAAACCGACAGATAAGCCAAATTTTGTCATCTCTTCTGCCTATCAGGTTGTATGGGAGAAATTTGCCCAACTGTGGCAGATCGAAATGAGACAAGTTCCGCTGACACTCGAGAAACCGACATTGGATGTCGAAACTGCGCTGAAAATGTGCGACGAAAATACAATTTGCATCGTCCCGATCGAAGGGGTTACATGGACCGGGCTGAACGATGATGTCGAGGCACTCGATAAAGCGCTTGACGCGTATAATGCAAAAACAGGGTTCGACATACCGATTCATGTCGATGCGGCCAGCGGCGGCTTTATTTTGCCATTTCTGCAACCCGAATTAAAGTGGGATTTCCGGCTAAAATGGGTATTGTCGATAAGCACTTCCGGGCACAAATTCGGGTTGGTGTACCCGGGTCTCGGGTGGGTTGTTTGGAAAGATGCCAAATATTTACCTGAAGAGATGTCGTTCAGCGTCAATTATCTGGGAGCCAACATCTCTCAAGTAGGGTTGAACTTCTCCCGTCCGGCGGCTCAGATACTGGGGCAATATTATCAGTTTATCCGATTGGGATTCGAAGGCTATAAGGCCATTCAATACAACAGCATGGAGATTACGCAATATCTGCATCGGCAAATCGGACAACTGAAACCATTCGTAAATTATAGTAAAGATGTGGTAAATCCGCTATTCATCTGGTACATGAATCCCGAATATGCCAAAACTGCAAAATGGACCCTCTACGACCTGCAAGACAAACTGAAACAGAGCGGATGGATGGTTCCTGCATATACTCTTCCCGAGAGCGTAGAGAATTATGTTGTCATGCGCATCGTCGTCCGTCAAGGATTCAGTCGTGACATGGCTGATATGTTGCTGTATGACATAAAGAATGCCATAAGCGAACTCGAAAAGCTCGAATACCCGACTCCGTCGTGCATCGCACAAGAAAAAAACATACCGGTCAAGGGTTCGGTATTTACCCATACAGGGTCGGGACGTAAGAAAAAACAGTAAACAGAACATGCCTGAGGGGTGCAGTTTTTAAGGTCCGACGATTTATCTCGACCGGGCTCAAGACTGCACCCAAATTTCATTTTCGAACATAAAGACAAAATCATGCAAAAAAAGATCTCTATTTCCCAAATCAAAAGCGCCGTTCACGAAGCCTATGATCTATATAAGACAAATGACACGGGGAAAAATGCCGATTATATACCCTATCTTGCCAATGTCGACAAAGGACTGTTCGGCATCAGTATATGCCTGCTCAACGGCGAGATAATCGAATGCGGCGACTCTGCATACAAATTCGGTATCGAGTCGGTATCGAAAGTGCATACCGCCATTTTAATTCTGCGGCAATACGGGGCACAAGAACTTCTCAAAAAGATCGGTGCCGATGCGACCGGACTGCCGTTCAATTCGATATTTGCCATTTTACTGGAAAACGATCATCCTTCTACGCCGTTGGTAAATGCCGGAGCCATAACGGCATGCAGCATGGTAAAACCGATAGCCGACTCAGACGGTAAATGGAAAGCGATAGTCGATAATATCACCGAGCTGTGCGGAAGCGCACCCCAACTGATCGACGAATTGTATAAATCGGAATCGGATACGAACTTCAATAACCGCTCTATCGCCTGGTTATTGAAAAACTATAACCGCATTTACGATGACCCGGATATATCGCTCGACCTTTACACCCGGCAATGCTCATTGGGAATCACGGCAAACCAGTTGGCTATCTGCGGAGCGACAATTGCCAATAAGGGACTGAATCCGGTTACCCGCCAACAGGTATTCGATGCCGGATTTTCTCCGAAAATAACATCCCTCATCGCTACTGTCGGATTTTATGAACACACGGGCGACTGGCTCTACACATCGGGAATCCCGGCTAAAACGGGTGTCGGAGGTGGCGTAATGGGAACTTTCCCGGGATTATTCGGGATCGCAGCATTTGCTCCGCCTATCGATAATGCCGGGAACTCGGTAAAAGCCCAGTTGGCAATCAAACACATTGTCAACAAATTGGGTCTTTCGGTTTTCAGCGGAGATCAGGTTACGATAACCGAATAAGATATAGTTTACAATAAACAAGGATAAGCTAAAAGTCGGTTTTGAAAGAAGTAAACTTATAGTCTGAAATCGAGTTATTCTCATCTGCAAGCAACAGGCCCTATCATTACCCCGAAATGGAATTTGACAGGACTTGTTGTTTGTTTTCGGTTTACAGTTTATTACTTCCCCCGAGCATTCGCTTTTGGGTCTTCCTCTCATCAATGCAAACGGAACGATTTAATATTATTTATCACAAAAAAACAGAAAATACCTTTCCCGAAAAACATCCATTGCTTCACAATTCTGCCCATAAGATTTTTATAACATTGCCATATTGTAGTATTTATCAATTATTTCCCTATATTTGTATTGCAAATCACGAAAAAGTCGGGAATTGCATTTTTATGTTTTTTTTTGTGAAGCGTGTTTGCTTCATTTTGATTTCAAAATTCGCCAAAATATTTTAACAATAAAAAAGCACATAAAGAACATTTACACTGTGGATATGTAGCCTGATAAAATCGGTTACAAATTCTTTCAGCGCAGTTTTTTTTTCGCCATTTTGCAAGTATTTAGCGAAACCTTGAACCTGATGAGCAAATTGATTCCTACGCTTTGCCATGTATGCTTAATTTTATTGCCCGAACAGGAATTAACGGGATATTTGTACTTAAACCTATGAAAACCAAAATTCTTCACAAACGCATCGGTACATTATCCGTCATGCTATGGTGCTGTGTCTATAATGCTATATGCGCATTAACATGGAGAGAAGCCACTTCTGCCGATTTTCCTGAAGTATTTTTAAATTCTTCATTCCACACAGAAAATCTGGTGGCTAATTCAGGTTGGACAGGAAGTTACACTTTCAGTTCCACAGCGACACTCAACAAATATCCCGGCATTATCGGAGTCGAATTTATTTCGCCCGAGCTCAATCTGGGCTCTTCGGATTCTCCCACACTGGTTATCCGCGGGCCACAAGACAAAACATTCTCTGTCTTTATAAGCTACGACGGCATCAATTACGATCCGATAGCAATTAGCTTGAACACCCTCTCCCAATTACCTCAAAACACAAAACGGGTAAAGATAAAAAGTGTCAATGGCAACAATATCGGCATTTCCTGCATCCAAATACTGGAGGTCGAACAATCAAACTCACTCGACAACCAGTTAAACGACCTTATTACAACGGTTTTACAGGGAGACAGCCAAGGAAACTCTGTATATGACGAAGTCTCGGGCACATATATATATGACGCATCGATTACAAGCGCCACCCTGCCTTCGACCCAAAGCGCCTATTTACGCAGCACATTTTCCGGAGATGTCTTCTATAAAGTCGGGGATGAATACATCAAACAGGACGATCGTTCCAAATTTATAAAAAACGGCAGCTATTATTTCCTGATTCCTCAGGGAACAAGCGAGATACGGCTATACAAATCTGCTCCTCAAAAATTTACAGGAAAATCGACCATAAGCATCTATAAGGAGGTCTATAATCCCGACATTACCCAATCGTATATGTGCCAAAACAGTGTTTCGACAAAGAATACTCTTTTCTATGATATAGACAAAGACGGGATATTGGAATATTATTTCGACACGAATATCTATGACTTTCAAGAAGGTCTTTTATACAACACAAGCGTAGCCCAAGGCATACAGGGTTTTACCAACTGGATAAATTACGACAATGACGACAATATCGACTTCTATTACAATGAAGGATCTCCGTCTTACATATCGAAAGGTGACAATGCTTTTAATTTTACAGAAGTCTATTCAAGAACCGACAACAGGTATTTTCTAAACCCTATCGACTACGACAATGACGGAAAAATCGAGTTTTTAGAAAAGAACGGGAATAATGCCGATATTAAAAACCACACGATCCTCTCTTTGGACAATAACGGTAATTGGGTAAACGGAAAAATAAAAGTCATGACACCCGATGAATATAACGGGATAAAGAAAAAACTGGTATCGACGAGCGGAATGGTTATCCCGGGAATGAATGATATGTTTATATCTTCTGCATACGGGTCTGCCGATCCGGCAAGTTTCGGCAATTACAATGCGATCGACATCAATGGCGACGGGCTGACCGACTTCGTCGATGCCTCGCTCGGATGCTACTTCCTGAACACCGGAGAAAACAGTTTTGTCGAAGGCAAATTCGGCGGTCAAGCCGCATTCCGGGACTTCAACAACGACGGGCTGTTAGATATGCTGGTATATAATAGCGAGAATAAAACCATAACACTTTGTCTGGCAAATAAAGAAGGCAAGATACAAGAACAGACATTAATGTCCGGTTTGTATTGCAGCCATAATATCTGGTGTTACGACTTTGATAAAGATGGAGATATAGATATCCTCATCCCGTTCGATTTCATGACCGACTACGGAAATTTCAAAAATGGGGCATCCTATCTCGTAATGATGGAAAACCGAGGAGACGGGACATTCAAGAAACACGAAAACTACCTTGACGGCGAGGTTTACTTTCACGGCTGTATGGATATAGATGCCGATGGCAATTATGAAGTAATTGCCAAGCGCTCTGCCGATGAGATTATAGGTAAGGACGACAAATACGGTATCGACTTATACGGCATCGACTATGTAAGTTACAAGATTTCTGGCATGAGCGTTTCTACGGTCCCCGACATATTGCGCAAACAAGTAGGGACGATTTATTCTGATCAAAAGGGCCGTTATTGGGACGATTTATATCCTTTTTTGATTGCCGACATAGACAACAACGGCTTTTTAGAGTGTATCTACGGCAAAGATTATGACCAAAACGGGGCACAATACATATTTAAAGTATCAGACAAAACCAACTCGGCTCCCCAACGAATGGAGAAACCCGAATTTGCCTATGAAGCGGCTACCGGACTATTAAAGATATTCTGGGAAAGAGGCGTAGATGCCGAATCGTCGGGTATGGATTTAACCTATGCCCTTCGCATCGGTACGACACCCGACAAAGGCGACATACTCTATGCTCATGCTCTGCCGGACGGCACACGGTTAAATTTGCTTGAAGGGAATGCCGGATATAGCACGCTCCGTGTACTCAACACCTCCTCATGGCCAGCCGGGAAATACTATATTTCGATTCAAGCCATCGATCCCAACTTTCGGGGGTCACAATTCAGCGAATACAGCATATTCGAGAAACAAGAACCGGAAAACGGATTTATCATTTCGTATAAACAGCCTTTTGCCACGGGAGAGATATGCACTGCCACGTTAAAGAACAAACCCTTGCCGTCAAATACATACAACTGGGATTTTGCCGGGGCAGAAATCATCAGTCAGAGCGACGATGGTTCTACTTACCGATTGAGTTTTAAAGAAAGCGGCGAAAAACGCATTGCTTTACAGGTAATCGACAGCCAAGGGAATGCATCGAATATCTCAGAACAGTTTATCGAAGTCACTTCGGGGAATATCAAGCCCTCAACCATTCCGCTGGACGATAACACCAAGCTAAACGACGTCGGATTCGCATTGGACTTGGATGAAGACGGTGTTCAGGAAATATTCTACAACGACGCTCACCGGTTTATGGAGGGAAATTCGGACGGAATTTATTCGAAAATAAAAAAGATATTCAACAGCAATCAGAATCTGGACATACTAAGTTATAACGTCGCCACGATCGATTTGAATAACGACGGTATGTGCGACATATTCGGGACAAACAGTTCAAGGAATTTAGTCAAAGTCATAAATGAGGGGAATAAAGACCTGACCGTAGGAGAACCGACAACAATCTCAACGCCGAATTGGGGTGAAATGTACGATTTTAACAACGACGGTCTATATGACATAAAACAATTCTACAACCGGGCTGACCGTATATACGTAAACAGCGGAGATTATACCCTTTTCGAGAATATCGATTATGGGGCAAGCTCGATCGCAGGGTGCAAAGATTACAGCAACAACGGCTTGACAGATTTACTCGTACCCATTTATAATTTCAATGAAGAGACAGGTATAGGCATTACCGATTATACCATTTATGAGAATAATGGAGATATGACATTCTCCAAAGGAGAAGTAATACACTCTACCCTCTCTATCAACAACAATTCAAACGAATTCAAAACTGCCTTACTCATCGAAGACTTAGACGGAGACGGCAAGCCCGATTTCTTTATACAAAAAGAGCACGACAACACGATAACCTACCTTATCGAATGGGGAAACGGAGATGTTACCGACATCGATTTCGGATACAATATATCTTGGATATCGGCATTTGACCTTGATAATAACGGATATTTAGATTTAAGAATTTATGAGGTTTCAGGATCGGAAGGCATACACGAGGCTTATGCCATTTATCTGTATCCGAACCGCCGATACAAAATCGATAATGTCGCCGGAACAGGATCAGATTACAAATTTGACAACGCATATCTTTACTATACGGGAACTCCGGTCTTTTATCGGTCGAACGGGGAATTGAGTTTGAACGTCAATATCGTCAAAGGAGACAATTCGATACCGCAAGCGCCTACCAATTTACGGACATCCCAAACCGGTCGAGGTGTCATGATCGAATGGGACCATGCCGTTGACAAGGAAACTCCCGCCAAACTCATGCGATATAACCTCAGTGTAAAACGCAAAGGAGCCACTGGAGAGAATGCTTATCTGATCTCACCTTGTAACAGTACTAAAAACGGAGTAAAAATACCCTCGAACAAACCGCTCATATCGAACAACCGCTTTTTCATACCATTAGCCAATATTACTCCGGGAGAATATGAGATACAGGTACAAGGTATCGACCGGTGGAATATGCAGTCTGAGTTTTCTGAAATCTACAACCTTACGATAACCGAGACGGTAGCTTTCGAAATGCCGGCCTCAACAGCAGTCGGCTTAGAAACCGAGATACACGTTACAAGTAATCTCGATACCGATATCGATTGGGATGGAGGAAGCGTGAAATCACAGAACGGCAATACCTACTCTGTCGTATGGGATACCAATGGCATGAAAACCGTAAGCAGCGGAAATTTCTCACAACAGATCTATGTAAACAGCAAACCCGAAGGAGCTTTCTCTCTTCCCGAAAGCGTAATCGCAGAATCTGTCGTAAACATAGCGGCGAAGAATGCTTCTGCGAGCGAATGGGAAATTTCTTTTGAGGGTTCTCCTTATGAGAAATTAACCCAAAGCTCAACTGCCGAACTGACAATTGTCGATCAAGAGAATGTAAACATCCGCTTTTTGAAGGCCGGAAAATACGATGTGCGCCATATCGTAACCGATGAATATTCCTCTGCGACCTATTCCGACGAAGTTTTAGTCACCAACGATATCATCACACAAGAAATTTCTCTTGTCTCCGTCGATAAATCTTCCGGCAAATATATCATATCGTGGGATGAACCTCAAGATTTGCCCACCGGTGTCGAAAGTGTAAATATATATAAAGAGACATCCCGTTACGAAGAATATGAACTGATCGGCAATGTTGCGATCGGCACAAAAAATTATATCGACAACAAATCTATTCCGCACGCAACGGCCTCACGTTATCGGTTATCTTGGGTTCTAA
This sequence comes from uncultured Bacteroidales bacterium, assembly GCA_949297285.1. Lineage (GTDB taxonomy): Bacteria > Bacteroidota > Bacteroidia > Bacteroidales > Coprobacteraceae > Coprobacter. The sequence goes on along the minus strand of CASFRL010000021.1, from coordinate 4,785 downwards.
ATTATGGAGAATCGAAACCGGGGACGGCTCATCAAGCTATTCATGTGATGATAAATCGGGGTATCGATAATTCTTGGAACTTAATGTGGAGCAAATATGAGGGAAGAGATGTTCTCCATTACCGCATACTTCGAGGATCATCGCCCGAAAATCTGAACGTTATTTCAGAAGTATCGGGCAACATGAGTTCTTATTGCGACATAAGCAAACCTTCAGAGGCACTATACTATGCCGTAGAGATCGAACCGATAAACTTCACGATCGGGGGAAAAGGAATTACCAAAGAGATCGATTCACAGGCATCCCGGTCAAATGTCGTATCGATAATCAATGCCCCCAAAACCAACTTTGTTACAAATATCGTAGTAACAGGAGAAAACGGAGAGACCGAAATCTCTTTGGATGACCAATCGGAAATCGGGCTTTCAGCTTACGTTTATCCGAATACGGCAACTTTCCAACGTGTCAACTGGATTGTGTTGAACGGTGAAGATATCATAACCATCGACAAAAACGGTATCATTACGGCTACCGGAGAAAACGGCGGTTCGGCTATCGTCCGCGCCTACGCAATCGATGGATCGGGAGTTTACGGCGAAATAACTGTCAACTCGGCCATCACCACAAATATTGAACCCCAGAGACACGACAAAACCGATGCTTTGCGAATATATCCGTCACCGGCAGATCATGAGATCTGTATCGAAGGTGTTTCACCGGACGGAGGACTTTCAAAGATTTTCATCTTCAATATCAACGGTGAAATATTCCATATCGACCAAACCAATCGTGAAAAGATTACCGTAAACTGTGGCGATCTCAGCGCCGGGGTCTATTATGTAAAGGCCATATCAGGAAATGTTTCGCGAATCGGTCGTTTCATAAAAAAATAATTTTCGGACAAGGTCACCTCAAAGGGTACCCAAACAAGAATACCGGAATAATTTACCCTTATAAAAAAGAATCGTATCCTTGTGCGGATACGATTCTTTTTTATAGGGATTAAAAGGTTGCATCGACATAGCCTCAACTTTTATGTTCTTCCGGAGAAGAACCCATAGAAGCGTCTTCTTGCGGAAGGCGTTTTTTTTCTGAATTTGCCCTTTGTACCAAATTTGTCACATACACCGTAAAGATAGGGAACATCATCATTCCCAAAGCGGCCAGCAATATCGAAAGCACCTTACCGGTAACCGTTACGGCATAAATATTCGAACCCACGGTAGTCACATCCATAAAAGCCCACCATAGGGCCTCGCCATAATCGGTCACCAAAGGATTCACCTTGTGTTCGAGCACAAAAAAGATAAGGCTCGAAAAATATACGGTAGCCAACAGCATCGTCAAATAAGACGCAAATAAACTCGATATTTTGTTGTACGACAGCCAACCTACGACTATCGTCAACGCATAGCCTCCTCGTATGAGCGGAATAAAACGCAGGAAATAACGTATTTCGGGCGAGAACGTTACATCGCAATAATCAAATATATTGATATACGGAATCGATATAATCAAGAATATAAAATGGGTGCGCAAGTAATGCAACTTGCGATGAGACAGCAGAAACTCCAGAATAAAATCGAAAATAAAAAAGGTACAAATCCACAATTGTATTTTCAGATAACTTCCTTGTGTCAAAAACGGCTGGTTTTGAAACGTATCGATAGAGATACTTATAATCAAAAACAGAGACAACAACAATATAATGATATGCAAAATACCGTATATGCCTTTTTTCTCATAAATAAAATCGGAAAGAGCAGACTTCATTTCTATTTTTTTAGGGTAAAAAAACGCTCAATATTCTCTCTAAGGAAAAACAACTCTATTCGAAATTTTGTTTATCTCAAAGCTGTTCCCGATAACAAAACCAATAGTCTGGAAATTTGTTATACGAGAAAAGGTTATAAAAAAATCAATTCAATTAATTATGGCAAATATTGGAAAAACTGTAAAACTCGGAGTTTTTACACTCGCAATCATGAATGTCACGGCAGTTGTATCTTTGCGGGGACTTCCGGCAGAAGCCGAATACGGGGTAAGTTCTGCATTCTATTATCTATTTGCTGCCATCGTATTCTTAATTCCGACCGCTTTGGTAGCGGCCGAACTGGCAGCCATGTTCCAAGACAAACAAGGCGGGGTATTCCGTTGGGTAGGAGAAGCTTTTGGCAAAAAAATGGGATTTCTCGCCATTTGGTTACAATGGATCGAAAGCACCATCTGGTATCCGACAGTGCTTACATTCGGCGCGGTTTCTATTGCATTCATAGGAATGGACCATCCCCAAGACATGGTACTGGCATCCAACAAGGTCTACACATTGGTTATAGTTCTGCTCATCTATTGGCTGGCTACCTTCATTTCGTTGAAAGGGTTGAGCTGGGTAGGTAAAGTTGCAAAAGCCGGGGGTATGATAGGGACGATTATTCCGGCAGCACTGTTAGTCATACTCGCCATTGTTTATCTTGCTATGGGAGGTAAATCGCAAATGGATTTTTCCGGGAATTTCTTACCTGATTTTTCAAACTTCGACAATCTGGTATTGGCAGCAAGTATCTTTCTGTTTTATGCCGGTATGGAGATGGGAGGTATTCATGTCAAGGAGATGGACAATCCCGGGAAAAATTATCCGAAAGCCGTATTCATAGGCTCTGCCATCACGGTTATCATCTTCATATTAGGGACATTTTCTCTTGGCATTATCATTCCCCAGAAAGATATAAATCTTACACAAAGTCTATTGACCGGGTTCGATAATTATTTCAATTTTATCCGGATGTCATGGTTATCGCCGATTATCGCCATCGCTCTGGCATTCGGCGTATTGGCTGGAGTGCTGACATGGGTTGCCGGTCCGTCAAAAGGTATCTTTACCGTAGGGAAAGCCGGATATTTACCGCCGTTTTTCCAAAAAACGAACAAAATCGGTGTACAAAAGAATATTCTTTATCTGCAAGGAGCCGCCGTCACATTATTGAGCCTGCTTTTTGTCATCATGCCCTCGGTACAAAGTTTCTATCAGATTTTATCCCAACTCACCGTATTGTTATACCTCATCATGTATCTGATGATGTTTGCCGCGGCTATCTATCTGCGATATAACATGAAAAAGGCGAACCGTCCTTTCCGTATCGGAAGTAAGGGTAACGGACTTATATGGCTTGTTGCCGGACTCGGATTCTGCGGATCGCTGCTTGCCTTTATCTTAAGTTTTATTCCGCCCAGTCAGATTTCTACCGGGAACAATACCGTATGGTTCTCGGTTCTCATTATCGGATGTATCGTCGTAGTGGCTGCACCGTTTATTATTTATGCTTTCAGAAAACCGGATTGGAAAAGCAAAGACAGTACATTCGAGCCGTTCCATTGGGAAGAGAATGCGACAAATGCCCAAACCGGGACAACATCTTCTATCGGTGCAAAAACTGATATTCAATGATATAATTATAAAATATCGCTTCAATAACAATAAGAAAGGGCTATCCGATGGATAACCCTTTCTTTTATATTCTGCAACTATATCTTTTATTTTCTTATACCGCCTTTTGTCTGCTTTACCAGCTGAATTGTTCCATCAGGATTGTAATATAACTTATCTACACAGATCGAACGCAAATTTCCTTTTCCTGAAATGGCACAGTTATGGTAAAACAAATACCATTCACCTTTATATTCTACAATAGAGCCATGGCTTGTCCCTGAACCTGTGGCTTCTAAAATTACACCTCGATAGGTCCAAGGGCCTAACGGTGTCGTACTTGTTGCATAATGCATTCTATTGCCATCAGGATGAGGGACATTGTCGGAATATGACAAATAATAGAGCCCATTCCGTTTATGAACCCAAGCTGCCTCATGAAAATCGACCAAGCCTTCCATTTTCTGAAGATCTTCAGCCAGTTCTACCATATTGTCTTTCAATTTAGCACCGACACATCGTCCGCCTCCACCATAATAGAAATAGGCTTGTCCATCATCATCGACAAACACACAAGGATCGATCATGGCAAAAGCATCTCCAAGACCTTCGATATACCCTTGTACCTTAAAATCTTTTGCAGGATATTTACTGGTTGCAATTCCGACCTTCCATGTACTATTCCAATCTGTCCCGCTCGGATGAGGGAAATAAAAATAGTATGTCCCATTTTTATACGCACAATCGGGAGCCCACATAAAGCCTCCTTCGGGACGCCCCCAAGGGACTTGACTCGAATTCAAGATTTCTCCATGATCAGTCCAGTTTACCATGTCATCGGTAGAGAACACATGGTAACGGTCCATCAAATCACACCCACGCGGAGGATCGACATCGTGCGAAGGATACACATAAAGTCGACCGTCTTCCCACACATGAGCAGATGGATCGGCTGTAAAAATATGAGTAATAAACGGATTCGGGCCTAATTCTACCGTATCTCCCTTTCCCTTATCTGTACCGAAAGTCTCTTCAACGGTTACCCATACAGCCATTGTCACAAACAACGAAATAAACTTTAAATTTTTCTTCATACAACTATATTTTTAATAAGATCAAGACCAATCATCAATTGTAAAACCCAAAAGGTTTTTGATTCTCGACTCCGGAGACCGGCTCTATTCTTAGATTTTCAAACGAAGGGTCACTGTATAATACAATCTCCTCTCCAGCTTTCAAATCTATGCGAAAAAGCGTATCGGATATCGGTGTAAGTTTATACTTTCTTTTCCCTTTTTGATAAGGTCCTCCCGAAAAATTGCATTCTATCAAACAAGGCTCTCCGGCCAAACTGCGAATAC
>CASFRL010000020.1 GCA_949297285.1 uncultured Bacteroidales bacterium | reverse complement strand
TTTCTCTGTAATCATAATCTGATTGTAACAAGTCAAGTTCTAACTGAACTTTTTCATCAGAGTTTAAGAGGTTGAGCCGGTCGATATTTATATTGGGCATGTAGGAAAGTTTCGTAGAGAAAGAGACCCGAGTCTTTCCTTTTTTACCGCTTTTGGTCGTGATGACGATGACGCCGTTTGCAGCACGTGCTCCGTATATGGCGGTTGCCGCGGCATCTTTTAAGACGGTGATGTCCTCTATATCGTTGGGGTTGATACCGGCAATAGAGGTGTTGTAGATGTTATCGATATCCTGCAACTCTTCCATTTTGGGTATATCGGTACCTTCAAGAGGCAGACCGTCGAGTACCCACAACGGGTCTTGCGTACCGTTTATGGAGGAAGTACCCCGGATTCTTATTTTTACGGGAGCTCCCGGAGCCCCTGTCGATGTTACGGCAGAAAGACCGGCTATCTGTCCTGCTAAAATCTGATCGATAGAATGGGTATTTCCGATCATTTCGTCTGTAATTTTTACCGAAGATATGGCTGCCGTCAGTTTTCTTCGTTCGATTTTCTGGTAACCGGTAACGACGATATTATCGAGTTCGTGAGAGGATGATTCTAATTGTATGTTGTAAAATGATTCTTTCCCGAGTTTGATTTCTTTTTGGTTGTGCCCCAAATAGCTGCAAAATATGCGGGTAATGTTGTCGGGAACACTGATAACAAAACTTCCGTCGATGGCCGTCATTACACCGATCGACTCTTTCGGATAATTTATCTTTTTCAGATCGTCGGGCGCTACGAACACAGATGCTCCGATAAGCGGCATGTTGTCTTCATCTGAGGTAACAAGTCCTTTGATTTCACGGGTGGCCGAGAATATAGACATTGTGTAAACCATCAGTGTGGAAATCAATAAGAATTTTTTCATCTGACAAAATCTGTATGTCCAGAAACATTGTTTGCTTGGACGGTTTATAATGTTGATTTTCTTGGAAAAGGATATTTTTATAACTCCTTTTTTATTTCAGATCCTCCGATTTTGTACGAATAGGCTTGTAGTTAAAAGCGTATTCGCACAAAATCGAGGAATGAGCGATTCATAAAGTTCAGGTTGTGGACAGTTAATTATTTACTTAATCCCAAACCGGTGTCGATACGTAACAGAACATCGGTGTAATGATAGCGGGCCGCCAAATCGGATGTTGTTTTTACTCGTTTTTGCAACAATTCCTTGATTCGAAGCAACTCTCCTCGTTTTAGGGATACTGCATCTGAAGTACGGTTCGATTGTCCGCTATAAAAATTGACATTGCGTACCGACCGTTCGTCATTGCTTTCGAAGTAGTGTTCGCAGCAAGGTAACAGAAGGTCTTGCAATCCCATTCCGACTAATTTGGGGGCACTTTTGGTGGTGGCTTCTTCTTGTGCTGCAACTAACAGTGCATCGACAAAACCTTTTTGCAAGGCTCTCATGTTTGCATCGGGAGTCCCGCCTTTTTCGGTAATGCCGAATATGTGATTGTGCATCATATCCAACATTTCAATGGCGGTGAAAGCTTTTTTGCCATTTAACTTTTCGTTCTCGATCATGCGGATAATCCGGTTGTTGGTCAACAAATCCCAGAAAATATATGCGTGCATATTTTTCAGTGTAAATGACGGTGAGTTTTCGATAGCTCCCATCATTGAGTTTTGTATCGGGAACGTATATTTGTTGATGTCGGCTTTTAACAGCCAGTCCGGACTGTTCAACACTTCATCCAAAAGGAATTGTACGGCTTCTTTCTGACGTTCTTTTTCGACGAATGCATAAGTTTCTTGGCCGTCTCCGATGGCTGTATTTTCAAGATACATACCGCCGACGTTCGAGAGGACATGGTATGCATAAAGATTCCATTGTCCGATTATCGCATTGTACAGTCTGCCGGCATCCGTGTAGGTTTGTCCTTTTTCTCCGGTAGTTGTCCATTCTATGATGTGGGGCATGATTTTCTTTATGTTTGCCATTCCATAGCGGGCGGCTTTTACGTTGTCATCGCCGAGGTCTTCGATCATGGATCTCGGGTCTGTTGCTTCGCGCATCGATTGTGGATCGGCAAACCGGTATAGCGGTCCGGTGTGCTTGCTTAAGAATTCGTAGATTTCGTCTTTTTCTTCGTCCGGAGACTCGATGTCTCTCCAGCGGTATCCGAATTCTATGGCAAACATATCGTACGGTCCTATGTTCGGGGCAAACTCTGTTATTCCGTCTTCAGGTTGTGCTATATAGTTGTATCGGGCATAATCCATGATAGACGATGCCGTAGATTTCATTTTGTTGACAAATGTCTTGGAGCGCAATGAATCGGTAGGATAGGCTGCGGAGGCAATCATGTTGTGTCGCAGACCTAAAGAGTGTCCTACTTCGTGACAGGCAACGAAACGCATGGCATCGCCCATAAGGCTGTCGGGGAGTATGCATTGTTGTGCTGCCGGATTGGAAGCTCCGGTTTGTATGGTAATCCAGTTTTTGAGGATCGAGATGACGTTGTGCCACCAAATAACGTCGGCATCGATGATTTCACCGGAACGGGGATCGTATGTCGACGGTCCCATCGCATTCGATTCGGCAGAGGCTACGTAATTGATAACGGAAAAATTGATATCGTCCTCGTCGGCTTCGATGCTGTCAGGCAATTGTTTGGCAACTATGGCATTTTTGAATCCGGCTTTCTCGAAAGCAATTTGCCAGTCTTCGACACCTTGTTTGATATATTTTCTCCATTTTTCGGGAGTTGTGCGGTCGATATAGAATACGATGGGTTTTTGGGGTTCTACCAATTCTCCT
>CASFRL010000019.1 GCA_949297285.1 uncultured Bacteroidales bacterium | reverse complement strand
ATTTTCTTGAGCAAACCATTTGTCGATATTCGAAATGATATATTTCAAATTTTCGATACCATAGTTGCTGGCTTTAATATGGTCGTTACCCAAATCTTCAGTTTGGTCGGTAGGGTCTTCATTGAGGAATAATTGTTGTGCTCCGAATTCATACATCGGATCTCCTTTTTTATCTGTGATGATTTTATTCAGGTAAGGATATTCATCTTCTGCAGTTTTTGCATCTTTGAAGATACGATACCCCCAATTGATAGCGTGCATATCATAAACCCCCATTAATGGCGGAACCATCCGTACACCTTTTTCGAAGTCTCCTCTTTGCGCAACATAGTTATTCCGGGCATAGTCCATGATACTCGGAGTAGTTCCGTATTTTTGTGTGAAAGACGGACTGCGTAAGGAGTCTACGGGGAAGGAGTAACTTGCACCCATATTGTGCATCAATCCGAGTGTATGGCCGATTTCGTGGGATGCAACATAACGTAAAGACTCATTCATTACGTCATCATCGAAAATCATTTTACGGACACGTGCATCTACTGCTCCGGTTTGGGAAAAGCGCCAGTTGTGAACTAACGAAATTACATTGTGATACCACATGACTTCACCAACCAGAATTTCTCCGCTACGCGGATCTATATAACTCGGTCCGGCGGCATTAGCAATGTCGTTGGTCATATAACGTACGCAATTGTAGCGAATATCGTCCGGATCGAAATTCGGGTCGTCTGTCGGGTAATCTTTTGCTACTACTACGTTTTTAAATCCTGCTGCTTCAAAGGCTTTGTTCCAGTCTTCGATACCAGCTTTTACTGCACCTCTCCATTTTTCAGGAAATGCAGAATCTACATAATAGACGATTTGTTTTTTAGGTTCTACCAATTCTCCTTTGAAATATTTCTCTAAGTCTTCTTCTTTCGGCTCTACACGCCAGCGGTGAATAAACTCTTTAGGCAAAATTTTGTCTGCCTCGGATGTGTAATAATAATAGCCAGAACTGAAGTATCCTACTCGATTGTCTTGATAACGACTCCTCATCGGTTCTTTGGGGAGCTCTATTATAGAACGGCGCATTGTGAGAGTATATCCACCTGCTGTAATATTGAAATTCAGAATACTGGTAATCTCTATGTTCTTTTCGAAACTTTTCACCTCTTTTAATCTTGAAGCTGATGCATCATAAGAGGCACTCATCGTTTCTCTTGTGCGGACACTTTGGCGGATCGGAGTGATACATTTCTCGTTTGATACGAAAAATGAGGTGACGTCTATCAATAAAGTGTCGTTACGAGAGGCTTTTATTTTGAATGTTTTTAAAATCGGATTATTGAAATTCCGTTTGAAAGATGTGGCGATGGCATCATCTTCTTTTACTTTATCGTAAGTTTGTACTGTATGCATATATACGTTGCTTGTGTCTGCTGAAAGACAGAACATGAACGGATCTCCTAACATTTCGCCTGCGGTAAAGTTTGAACTGTTACTGGTTTCCGATACTCGGTTTGCCAACAAATACAGGTTCTCCAGGTTTTTCGGTGTTATTTCCAGAAGAAGTTCGTTTTTGGGTGTAACCCATGCCTTAAATACTCCGTCGTGAGGTGTCGCTTTTTCAATTGCATCAGCAAACTTGTCTTTTTTCTTTTCTGGTTCTGCTTGTTCGGTTTTAGCTTTATTTTTCTTACTTTTCCGCTTAAACCATCCGGCATTTGCGTCTGGTAGCGCTATTGATAATGAA
>CASFRL010000018.1 GCA_949297285.1 uncultured Bacteroidales bacterium | reverse complement strand
AAGATAAAAACAGTTCTTCTCGGTTATTCACCGTTAATCGGTCGTGTATTTTCTGGAAAACTCCCAGATCGCCCGATGAGAGAAAGGTATATACGACGATGCTTCCAATAAAAAAGAATAATAAGCCGATTGTTTTCTCTTGAAAATGACGTTTTGATTTAGCAATAAACAATATGAGAGTACCGAATATAAAGAAACTTCCGTAAGTTAACATAATATTCCGCCTTGCCATAATGGCTGAAATTAAAAACGCCAATGCCGTAATAATACCCGCATACCAGATATATTTATTCCGTAAATAGGGTGATATTAAATATAAAAATGCCGGAGCTGTACACAGTACCCATACAAATTGTTCCGAAAAGGCTTGGTTTCTAAATAGAGGCACAATAAAAAGAATACCGAATATGAAAAAAAGCGGAATACATATAAGTCCCCATCTAATAAAATAATGCGTTAGTTTATCGATTGGGAAAAATACGACAAGCGGGATAAACAGATGAAAGAAAAAATAGGGTTGGAAATAGGTCATCAAAGACTCTGAAGTGATCGAAAAATTGTGCAATATGGTATATATATGCCATAACAGCAATGCGTATATCGAATATTGGATATATGCGCTGTAATGGTTTCTTTTGAAAGATATGCTTTTATAAGCAGCGATTGCCAAAATAAGAAACCCGAAATATTGTAACGGCTGCCTTATAAAATCGGTCTCTTCTCCTAATCGGCGCAATAAATACCCCATGCAATATAGCGCTAACCCGGTTAAAAAAAGAATGATATATCTCTCTTCTTTTTTTTCGATATAAACACTTCTATTTGTTATCTCGTCCATATTCCCTTTTTATGTTTGACAATGACTTGTCTATATTGAGTCGGAGCTATAATAAATCCGTAAAAATTGGAAATGATCGATGCGATCAGTATCGAGTTGATGCCTAATGCTGTATTTTGAATCAAGAATATGACTACTCCTATAAATAAAATCGGAGAGACCAAGCTGGAATAAACTTGTATGGTTATGGCCCCGATACCGTTAAGTAATATTACGAACGGATAAGAAAATACATTTACAATATTATACAGCATTGCCCAAAATGACAGTGAGGTCGGAATGTCAACCCTCTCTTTGAGCCAAATATAATATACCTGTTCAGAACAGAAATACATCATTATTCCGGCTATTGCCAATAACAGGAAACATTGGATATACTGCTTCATCTTTTTTCGTAACCATGCGTAGTCTTGTCTTGTGTAGGCATCGGTTGCTGCCGACCAGAATGGCAGCAGCAATATTGAAATTCCCATAGTGAGAATCCCGAAATATTTATAGGCAATGTTGAAATCGGTAACTTCACTCATCCCGAAATTTCGGGCGATGATGAAGTTCGACATTTGATATTGGATGATTGTCGCAATTTGAATGATAAAAAATTTACTCCCGGTATTGAATAACGGTTTTATATATTTTATTTTCAGATATTTTATCGAAGGGCTTATTTCTTTATATTTTCCTCGAAACAAGAAAATAGAAAATAAAATAGTGACAAAAAGAGGAGTTATACATAAACTGAGGCACAAAAGCTGTAAAGACCCTTTGGTGATCAAGGTTAGTGAGTAGATAACCAGTAAAGCTATAACTTGCCCCGAAACATCAACTAAAGATGCCATTGCAGCCCTTTGGTCGGCGAATAAGACGATATTGATGATTTTTAATACGAATGACAGACAAAAGTATGAAAATATGATGATAAACGCCTGTGAAATATTCGGTGCGTTTGAGTTTGATACATTCAAAACTTTAGCCCAATCGATATAAGGCATCGTGGCCATAATAATGACCCACAATGTAAAAAAAAGGCCGAATAACAAAGCGTACGAGGTACTGATATAAGTCCGGGCGAGCTTATATTTCTGCAAAGAAATTGCCTCTGTCAACTTATTCCTTAACCCATTTGTAAATCCCAAGTCAAAAAAACTGATCCATGTAACCATCGAACTGAGAGTTAACCAAATTCCATAGTTTTCGGCATTGACGAAGTCGATGGTAATAGGTACAATTATGAAACTGGTAACAACGCTTAAAACCTTTAACAGACAGGTGAATAAAGTATTCTTTTTGTACTGTAGGTCGATATTGGGTTTAAATAATATTGACAGGTGACGTTTACCGGGTGTTTTTGTGTCCATAACCATATCCGTAACCTTGTTTTGCTTTTGTAGCGTTGATGACAAATGACATCTTTTTCAATCGATTGTTTTGTCCAAGGGTATTTGCATATCTGATATTATCCTTAGTCGTATAGTTGGCTCTGCAAACGTATATTGTCATATCAGAAATGTATGCAAAATTGAATGTATCGGAAATTAATCCGACAGGTGCTGTGTCTAAAATTATGTAATCGTATTTTTGTTTGAGTTCGACAATGAGACTTTGTAGCTTTTCACTCGACAATAATTCTGCCGGGTTAGGAGGAATAGGTCCTGCCAAAATTATATCCATATTGTCGTGTAGCGTTTTAGGGATAATAATTTCTGCAGTTGTTATGTTGTCGGTTGCCAAATAATTGGTTAATCCATATTTATTTTGCACATTCAAATATTCGCTTAGTTGCGGGTTCCGGATATCCATACCGATAAGAAGCACTTTTTTTCCGGATAGGGCTAATGTTTTGGCAAAATTGCTGCAGATGAAAGATTTGCCTTCTCCGCTGGTACTGGAAGTAACTAAAATAACCTTCTCGTCTTTTCCGTTCAATATAAATTGGATATTGCTTCTCATCAATCTGAAAAGTTCTGTAATAGATGTTGTACTTCCTTCTTTCACAACGATCTTCTCATCAGAATCGTTTGTGCATATTTCTCCCAGAATAGGAATATCGGTTAATGCTTCAAGTTCTTCCCGTGTTTCGAATTTGGTCTTGAAAATGCTTTTTAGATATAAATAGAGTACGGGTAGCAGTAGTCCTATAAAAAGCCCGAAAGCCAGAAGCATTGTCGATGTCGGACCGACAGGTTTGTTTATGTTATAAGCTTCGTCGACAATCTCTCCTTTAGGAGTCGCTACAGCGAGCGTAATTGCATTTTCCTCTTTTTTTTGTAAAAGAAATAAGTATAATTCTTCTTTGATCACTTGTTGCCTTTTTATGCTAATAAATTCCCGTTCTTGAGTAGGCATATCTTTTACTCTTGAGATAAAAGCATTTTCTTGTGCTTGTAGATCGTCCAATGCGATTTTGATGCTAGATTTCATGTTTTGTATTGTAACTTGTACATTGGTTCTGTTTGCATCAATTTGTTGTTCGATCAGTCTTAGCGTCGGACTGTTTGGTTTGACTGTTTGAAGTAATTTCAAACGTTTTAATATCAATTCATTATATTGTTGTATTGCCTCGATCGAAGATTTATCAGAAAGCCCGTTATTGAACGGCATCAAGGAATATTTGTTTTGAGGGTCTTTAATAAAATCCTCGATAAGCGAAACAATTTGATATTGGGTCTCCGTTTCGACCATTTTCTCTTTAAATGAGCCATTTTGTTCTAAAATGATTTTAGCTTCGGCTTCGATATTGGTTAAGTTATTGTTCTTTTTATAAATTTCGAGATTTTTTTCTATATTGGATAGTTCAGTAATGATCGAGTCGATACGAGCCTCTAAAAAAAGTGCAGTTTGTGAGGCTTCCAGATTTTTTGTATGAATACCGTTTTCGTTATATGTGGCAATTAAAGTGTTTAAAAGATCTTTTCCTCTTACTATATTGTTTTCTAAAATACCTAATCGTATTAGGTTTGCTTTCTTGGTGGCGATATATATGTCGATGTTTTTCAAGACATCCTCTGCCGCATCGTCATATCCGGATAAATAAATGGTTTGATTTATTTTTTTCCCGGGCTTGAAAAACTCGGTCGTGTCGAATGTGTACTTCCCGAAGTCGGTCGTTATTGTTACCGGAAATTTATTCGATTCCGTTTCCCCTAAAAATTTCCGCCCTTTTTTTGCTGTAATATTGATTTTCCCTTGTTTAGAAACATGAACCTTGAATTTTAAATAGGCAGATAATGTATCCTCGACAGATTCAGGAACAACTAATTTTATGGGAGTTTTTTTATAGACATCTCTTTCCCTGATAAAATCTCTGTTGACAATGTATGTTTGATTTAGGTTGAGCCTTTTTACGGTTTCTCGTATAGTAGAGTGAGCCGATATTACGTGTACTTCGTCATCGACCTCTCCTCCGGCTCCTACCAATCCTCCGAAAGAAAAATTTTTCAATAGCGACGATTGCAATCCTCCTGATGATTTTCCACTTTCAGGTTTGATTAATATGCTTGCATTAACTTGATAAACAGGAACCTTTATTTTTGAATAAACATAGCATATTCCGACACAGCCTATAATCGATATGACAAAAAGATACCAATATTTAAGATAGGTGCGGAGTAATGATGATACGTTCGTAGCGATATTATTATTGTTCTTATTTATGTTATCCATAACTACTGGTTTTATTTGAATATTGCAATAAATAAAGCTGAAAGTGTTGATACTGCACTGATGATAGTAGAAGTGATCGTAATGTTGAATTGTTTATCCGATCCGTATCTTGCACTTGATCTTTTTGCTTTATTGGGTTCTACATATACAACGTCATTTTTTTGTAAATAGTAATATGGTGATGTAAAAATGGCGGGATCGGTCAAATCGAACCGGTGAAATTCTTTCTTCCCGTTGCTTTCCCGAATTAATAATACATTTTTTCTTTCGCCGTATATTGTCAGGTCGCCGGCCATTCCTATTGCATCCAGAATCGATATGCGTTCACTGGTGATGGGTAAACTTCCGGGTGTGTTGACTTCTCCCAATACTGTAATTTTGAAATTTGTGATATTGACAGTTACCAAAGGGTCTTTTACGTAAACTTTTAGCTTTTCTTTTATAAAATCTTCTACTTGTCTCCGAGTCATACCGGCAACATGTAATTTCCCAAGTTGCGGATAATTGATGTAGCCGTCTTTATTGACAAGGTATGTTTGTAATTTTGGAGCGGAGGTAAGATCGGTCTCTCCTATGGTTAAGTAACTGACCGGCGGTAAATTGAATATGGCTACGGCATTGGGATCTTCTGCCGATACATAAATGGAAAGTATATCGTCGGGCACAATTTCAGACTCATAATTTGATAAAGTATCTATAAGAATATTTTGATCATATCTATTTTCTAAATTTTGAAAATAGGTGATATTCGATCGACTTTTACAAGAAAAAAAAGTAACGGTAATAAGAAATAGATAGAGTAAATTTGTTCTCATTCAATATGATTTTTTTTCTGATAAACATAATTTGACGGGGCAAAGATAACCTTTTTATCTGTTGTCCCAAATAAAAATTCACACACTATCTATCTAACGATTCTTTTCTTTTTTTATTGCGGGTGTAGAATGAAAAATTTTCAAAAAAACGCTTCTTTTTTATCTGTTTTATTGACAGATAATTACGCAATAATATATCTGCAAATCGAATAGGAGATCGTTCTGTTTTTCCGGTTTTTATTTCGAGAACAGCTTTTGTTTCATAAAAAACTTTATGTACGTTTGCATAAAATTATGTAAGGTATGCACGTCGATTTTGTATTTGATGATATTGAGGTTATTCTTCTGGTTATAATGTTTGTTTTTTTTGCGATTCAACTATTCTATTATTTCTATTTTTATCGCAGACCTTTGAAGTATTTGGAATCGGAAGAAAAAGGAAAAATTGCCTATACAGATCGGCAACCGGGAGTCTCGGTTATCGTGTATGCAAAAAATGATGCAGAGCATTTAGCCGCTTATCTTCCGCTCATTTTAGAACAAAATTATCCCGATTTTGATGTGATTGTCGTCAATGACGGTTCTACCGATGAAACTCGGGATGTCGTGACCCGCTTTGAGGTTGAATATCCTAATCTGTATCAGACTTATATCCCGGACGAAGCACGAAGTCTTAGCCGGAAAAAACTGGCATTGACAGTCGGAATTAAAGCGGCAAAGCATGATATTGTAATATTGACAAATGCCAATTGTGCACCTGAAGGGAAAGAGTGGATTGCCTGTATGATGCGTAATTTTGTCGATGGTGTCGATATTGTGGCCGGATATGCTTATATGGCGAGAGATAACCACCGGAAAAGACGGTATGTCGCTTATGACCGTTTGATGTTTACGTTGCGTTATCTGTCCTATATTTTATTGCATAGGCCATATATGGCCGAAGGCTATAACTTGGCATATCGGAAAAAATTGTTTTTCGATAACAAGGGATTTTCCAGCCATCTGAATCTTCATTATGGCGACGATGATTTGTTTATCAATGAAGTGGCAACATCCGATAATACCCGTGTCGAGCTTGCTCCCGAAAGTCAGATGGTCATGCATTACGATAATAATTTTAAAGCATGGCGGGAGTTGAAGTTGAGATATGATTTCACATCGGCTTATTTAAAGACGTCATCGAAGTTCGTATTCGCATTTGAGCGCCTTACCGTATATCTGTTTTATATTTTTCTGGTTTTGATTTTCGTCTATGGATGTTATCATAATTGGCTTCTTTCCGGTATAGCTTTTTTATTCTGGCTGTTGCGTTTTATTGTTCAGGCTACGATATTACGGAAATCTGCCAAAAAGTTATCCTTAAACAGACCATTATTTTTATTGCCGTTTTTTGACCTTTTGCAAACCCTGATCAATCTCTATTATCGAATTGTCGGTGTTTGTAGCAGAAGTAAGAATTTTACATGGAATACTTCTTTGAGATAACAGCGGAGCGATCGTTTTTACTCTTCTTGTCCCGAAATCACTTGTTCATTATCGTTGTTTTCGATGTTTTCTTTTTTATTAAAAAGTTTGTGTATCGATCTTCGTATGCGGTAAAAGAGTTCTTGAAATTTCGTAAAATCACGTTTATACATAATGCCTACGCCTTGAGTCGTCAGTGCTGATTTTATGTAGTAGTTTTTGTCGTTATAGTGATTGTAAGCTTTCAGCCGCAAATTTCCGCTTCGGGTCAACAAATATTCCAAGTCGAAATCTCCGATAAAAGTATTGCTGTTTACATCATTATCTCTATATCCGAAATTTCCGTTGAATATCAGTCTGTTGTTGAGTAACTGACTGGATAAGGCAAGTTCGAATTCTACATCGGAGAAATCTCCTTTATCGCTTCGTATATTTGTCCCGATATTCCAATTCTCACTGATCTGTCCCAGCATATTGCTTAATTGAGAAGACAATGTCGATGAGGCTACTGAGACGAGTTCATTGTTTCGGGCTTGTCCCACATTCATATAGTCTGGAGTGTAAAATTTGTTTAAGGCCAGTAAATATATGATTTGTCGGTTCATCATTTCATCGGTGCTGACGATACTGCGTATCCGTCGGTCGACATCTTGGCTCAATGTCGGGAAGTTCAGGTCGAAGTTGAAGTCGGGCCGTTGAAGATCACCGGTAAGGCGCAATACCGTTTGAACCGGGACATTTGTTCTCGACAATTCCTTGTCATCGGCAAAACTTTCGTCCAGATCCTGCAAATTGGCGGTTAATGCATAATATGCCTCAATATTGAGTTCCGCATTTAAAGGGCTACCTCTGAAAGAGATATTACTTCCCGAGCGGATGGCAAAATCTCGGGTAATAAGATCTTGCAGGTTGAAATTATAATCTCCTTTTTCCAATGTGTACGTACCGTACATCTTCATATCCGAGAGCGTATTGTATACGATTCGTATCGCCCCGTTCCCGTTGGCTTTGATGATATCTCCGGTTGCAGGGTCCATGACCAATTGCATGGTTATGTCGGGCGTTGCATCGATTTGAAGGTTGACGTTTAGTACATGGTTCTTTTTTTCGTCGGGTATGGGAGCGGGCATATCGCTATTTTCGGTTTGAGATTCCGATTTCGCAAAATTCGATGCCCGTTTATCGACGAACGTGATGAAAGGATAGTCGCTTGCCGTTTCATTTTCCGAAAGGACATACGTAAATTTAGACCCCGGATTGGTACTCATATTGACATCGATGTTTGTTTGAGTGAGGTTTCCTTGAATAGTTGCCGCTCCGCTTCCGTATATGGTGCCATAATAGGTCGGACTGAGTTTTTCGGTCATGTTATATACCAAAAAATTCCGTAGTCTGGAGATCCCGATGTCATAACTGAGGTTTTTGAAGTTTTTATGGCGCAGTATTCCTTTGGCATTTGCTGTCCGTCCATTTCGGTCGCATACCGATATGTCATTGAAATAGATCGATGTCGGAGTAAAGTGTACACTGTCGGTAATAGAGAAAGATGTGTTTAGATAATCGATATCAAAAGAAAAGTTTTCGGCAAAGACATCTCCGGTAACATTTAGAGCTTTAAATTTTCCGTAAAAATCTATCTTTCCGGTAGCTCGTCCGGTTGCATTACCCAAGATATTATTCATAAACGGACGAAGAAATTCCAAATTCAAACGGTTGGCATCGAACGACAGATAGAGAGAATCTTTTGTCGGGAATATATATCCCTCTATCCGGGTGTCGTCAGTGTTCGGTTGCGATACCTTACCCCGTAGCAAAATTCCTTTCGAATCGTTTTCCCATCGGCTGAAAATATGCAAATCTCCTAACAAAGCATGATTATATGCGAAATTGGTTACGTCAAATTGTTTCGTGCTTAGACGTATATCTTTATTCAATAATCCCGAAATACTGAATGTTCCCGTAGCTTGTCCTCCAAATACGACATGTTTGATATTCAGCGATCCGAAAATGTAATCGAGATTGATATCATTTAATTGCAAAGACAATTCATCTTCCGGGGCTTTCGATACGTAGCCGTCGAGATGCAAAAATTGGGAATCGTGCCTTACTTCGAAATGGTTGACCTCTATTTTCCCGTTTTTTATATTAATGCGAGAAGGAGTTACCTGCCATATCGTATCGTTCAATATCAGTTGTGTCGGTTTTACATTTACATTGGTTTCTGTAAAATCTTCTGTCTTCGAAAATTTACTTTGGGCTGATAATTCTCCGCAAAAAGTGGCTATGCCCGAATTACTCCAGTTGATTTTTGTATCAAGATTGTCATTGTAGGCTTTTGCTGCCAAGTTCCAATGTACCTCTTTGTTTTGTTTATTCAACAACATCGCACCGAGTTGCAACGAAATGTTCTCTTTTTGTTTCTCGGCATAAAGTCCGGCCGAAGCAAAACGCATATTTTTTATCTGAAACTCAGGAAGCTGACTTTCTATCCTGAAGTTATGATTTATATCATTGTAAAATCCTGATATTTTTGCCTCATTCTTTAGCGTGAACGGTATAGAAAAAACATCTGATAAATAAGATGTATTTTGAATGTCAAAGTTAAAGTTGAAATTATTCTGTACCGGATGTTTGGAAACAGGCGGAGCCGAGATAAGAGATGGCAATACCGATGCCAGCATGCGTGAAAATGACTCTTTAAGCGAATTAAAAGAGTATTGTCCCGAAATTTTTCCGGAAATAAAGTCCGACTTCAATGTTACCGATTGCGGTATTTGTTCATTATGGGCTTCGATAAAGAAATTACGGGTAGAAAAAATCTTTCCGTTATTGTCGAACGAAAGTGTGTCTATCGATAAAATACCTTCGGCATTATCCAGACTGTTGCCTTCGAAATTGGCACTGAGGATAAATCCTAAAGTAGAATTCGGGTATGATGAAGTCAGTTTTAATTCTTGTAAACGGATGTCTTCTCCGCGTGCAACCAGTTGAAATACGGGACGTTTGTTCAGCAAGTCGATAATACCGTTCATTTGCAGGTTTCCGTTCGGGTCATCGATGTTGAGTGTGCCGTCATATTTCGATCCGTTATAAGTTCCCTGTAAGTCGATGTTTTCATAAGCATATCCTTTGAAGTCGATATGCCCGATTTCCCCGGCAATTTTACCCTTAGGCATACCCTTTTGCGGATGGCGGCCGTCCAGGTCAAATCTGAAACTGACATCTCCCAAAAGATCTTTTTCCGGTAATAGTTTCCCGATTTCAAGTCCGGCAGTTTCTATACTTCCCCGGTATGCCAACGTTTTTCTCGAATCCCGAGAAACCATGATGTCGGCACGCAAATTTCCAATATCGCTGCTAAATTCTCCGTAGGTGATCAGTTGAGTTACAAATCCCGATATCTCGCCATGAAACCCCACTGTGCCTAAATGAGCAAGCATTGCATTGGGCTCTTTGCGGAAAGAAGAAAAATCGTTGATCAGTGACTGTATCCCTTTAGAAGAAACGCTCAACTTTTGTATCTCTCCGAATACGAAGGCATTTTGTGGAGACGTAATGCCGTCGACGCTCCCTTTGCATTTTAAAGAAAGGTCTTCTTCTCCATAAGACATCTCCAGCTGTTCCAGCTTCAAACTGTTTATGCTTCCCCCTATGGCACAAGTCAAATCTATGGGCGTAACGAAATGGCGTAGAACGGGAGCAAACGGAGCGATATCTTTTAATACGATATGGGATTCGTCGATATTCAAATCCAGCTCTGTGCTGTCGCAGAATTGTTGCAACGAATTCGTTTTCGATAAGTTTATATCTGTTTTTCGTACACTCAGGTATGAATTGGCAAGATTAAGTCTGAAATTCGATAACGTTGCCTTATCCTCATTCCCTTGTAGTTTAAAAGCCAGTTTTGAGAGCGAAAAACCCGATTTCTCTTCGAAACTGATGCGTCTTACATTAATGTTGATCGAGTCTTTTCGCAGCGCTTTCAGAGATACGGTAGATACGATATTGTTCAGAAGAATATGATTCTTGTCAAAAGTTCCCGGCTCTTTGTAAGGTTCGGATAAAATGTTGTACCGGGCGCTCCCCCTTCTGACCAAGATTGTGTTAAGTTGTATATCGAACGGATTGTCCCGTTTCTTTTTTTGAGGAGTAAGGGCGTCTATGAGAAATTGAAAATTGGTCGGAGAGTGCGGTGTATCTTGTTTTATATCGACCTTGAAATCGAAAAGTTGGGCGGTTGTGAAGATCAGTCGATGCTCCAGCAAGGCAAAAGGAGAAAATCCGGCGGCAAGTTTTTGCGCATAAAGAAGGGTATCGTTCTTTTGATCATACAGGCAGACATCTTCCAATACGACTTTATTGAACGGATAAATTTGAACATGCTTTATTGTCAGCCGCGTTTTGAATAATTGAGACAATTCCCGCTCACTTATGACCTTGACTTTCTGTTGCACAGAAGGTATGCTCAACAGTAAGTAAAGTCCTGCATATACGATAATTAAAATCGCTAATATGCCGACTATGATATATTTGAAAACCTCGAATATCCGTTTCATAACTATCGGAGACAAATTTATCATTTTTCGGACAATAAATCTTGGGCATCGTTAAATTTTTCGATTATGCAACATTTATTCTCGATTTATCATTTTAAAATCATACGTATGATGTGATAAAGAATTGATTATTGTTAGGAAAAGATTTGTAACGTTGTAAAATAATGCTTAATTTTATGAGGCAGAGTTAAAAACCGAAATAGAATAGGAGGGAAGTCTATGAAAAAACTGTACGCAATTCTTGTTGTTTTTCTATCCGGAATTTTGTTCCCTTTTCACATTTTGGCACAAGATGAAGTCTTCCCGACAAAAGATGCGATTTGGAATATTTACGTTTTTGCTTATCCTGAAACAAAAAATTATTATTATGGATTGATTGGTGATACGGTTATCTATGGTCAGACTTATAGTAAATTGTATTTGTTGAATGATACATTATTGCAAATTGATTCAGAAGATATTTATGTAGGAGGTATCCGCCAAACGGATAAAAAAGTGTATATGAAACCGGCTAATAAGGCTATGGGAGAAGAGCTTGATGAATTCTTAATGTATGACTTTTCTCTGGAGGCAGGGGATTATTTATATGTAGAGAGTCGTCCTTATATTTTTACGGACGATCAAACAATAACGTTTGAAAATAGTAATATAGAATGGGGTAATACTTCTATATATGCATTTGGGGATTTTGAAACTCCTTGGGGAAGGTGTAAAGAGATAGGGTATCCTCATCTTGAACCTGATTATTGGATTGAAGGTGTGGGTAGTTTGTCTGGACTTTTTTTTCTCCCAAGAATGAGTCTTTCCCGTTCAATAGCTTCGTCATATAATGGATTAGCATGTTTAAAAGTAGGTAATAAGATACGATATAAATATTTAGATTATAAGTGTTGTATGGGAGATCCTATAGAAAATGGTGTTTCTAAAGAATTTTCTTCTTCTATACATATACAAAAATTAGGTTATCGGCAATTATTGATACAATGTCCGGAGAAT
>CASFRL010000017.1 GCA_949297285.1 uncultured Bacteroidales bacterium | reverse complement strand
ACGTTAATTAAAACTGTTTGCAATTCTCCTCGATGCATTGGAACTATAAGGTTTTCTTTACACTCTATTGTAATCTGAGTATTATTATCTGAAACTTTCTTTTCAAGAAGAGCTATACTATTGTTGATTTCTTGTAGCAAGTCGCAATAATTCTTACGCTGCCTTAATCCCGCATCAAAAATAGGCGCAAACGTATTAGATACATCAATCATACGAGAATGCGCCGTAACTGCCAAGTCATAATAACGTTGCAATTTTGCATTTAATGGAGCAAATTCTTTGGCGCTTGCATCAAGATAGCGTTTTACTGATGTCATTCTTCCGCGAATTTCATGAATTATAAATCCGGAAATCGAACCGACTGATGCAACTTGTCCATAATATATTAAACGATCTCTTAGGTCTTCAAGTCGTTCTTGTGAATCTGTATTAAAATCCTTGACTATCTGGACTAATTCTTCTATTGTTCCTCCGTTTTTTGCTTTTTCTTCAACTTCGCTAACAAGTCCAGTTGAGTCTATTCCCGATAACAAATCTGTCAATGTTTTTGAACCTTCCACCGAATGCGCTTCGGTTTCCATGCGGTCATTTTTCCTCAATCCTTCCAACAATTTTATTGCCGATTTGATTATTGTGGTAAACTCAAGATATTCGATTGTATCAACCAATTTTTCTCTGTCAGTAGCATCTTTGATATTTGGATTAGTTCTCGAAGATATGTTAACAATACCTATGATTTGATTTGTACTTATACGATCACCGACACGACCGACTCTACGCAAATCCAGTCCAATCCAATCTCTTGATGATTCAGATTTTGGTAAAACAAGTACTCCGTCACGGTAAACGCTTAATCCCTTGTATGCACGCAATGTATTTTTATACAATGCGCGCTTCATAGAATAGAGTTCGGTGATATCTTGAATGGATTCGGCATCGCGATCCCAAACCCTTATCTCCATGCTAAAAGCACCGCAACTAGGTTTAACGTCAGAAAGTGACCTGAAGGTTTTTTGCGAATCCTTATTTAGTTCTTCGCTTAAATCTTCCAATATTTCATTCCATGTTAAACTGCCTGATGACTTGTTACTGAAATCCAGACCTTTTTTTAACGGAGAAAAAGAGTATTCCCATGCTACATTTCCATTCTCATCAACATTTGCAGTAAACAAATACTTAGGATTATTTACGAAATCCGGAACGGTTATCTCTATTGGATTCTCTACCCCATCATATTTTAATAAAATATTAAACTCATCTTTGGGGATAAAAGGATTAATGATTCTAGATAATTCTTCTTGTAAATCGGCTAGTTCATCTTCTGCCCAAATGTGGCTTAAATTTGATATTATGAGCCTTGTTCCACTTTCATATTCTATTTCATTTTCCTTTAATTTCTCTAAAACAAAACTGCACTCCTCAATTGAGCGAGCCGAATTAAACTCATTCCAATCTAATTCAAGCTTATAACATCCTTCTATTTTTGTTTTCGTTATAATGGTTAGTTTGGTTCCTAATCTGGCGGCAGAAAAACGTCCCATGCCTTTATTCCCTGAGACAGCACGTACTTTTCCATTTCTTTCGACAAAGGGATTTCGCACTTTATTATTGGTAGCAATTACAGCCCAGGCATTTACAATAATATCTTTGCTCATGCCAAGGCCGTCATCCGCAATTGTTAAAGTTCCCTTTCCAAAAGAATCCGTATCAAAAATTACTTCAACATTATATGCAAACGCATCATATGAATTTTTAACTAGTTCAATCAATGCTACGACATCGCTAGTAACTAAATCCGCACCAAAAGCAGAAAAAGCTTTGGGGTGCATCACTATCGGAATTCGTTCTATTTCATTAACACTCATTTCAGTCTCCTTCTCAAGATTTTACTATTTCAAGTACTTTTTTTAACAGTAAATCTTTATTTTTCTTCTTCAATTCACATTCCCATATTCTAATTACCGTCCATCCTCGCTCTTGAAATCGCTCGGTAATTTCTTTATCATGAAAAATATTTCGTTCCCTCTTTTTTTGCCAAAATTCTTTATTATCTGCTGGACGTGTATTTCGACAATCGTGTCCATGCCAAAAACATCCGTCAACGAAAATGGCAATTTTTTTGTCAAGGAACACAAAATCGGGATGTCCTTTTACCTTATATCCCCGCCTCCAACCATGTATATCGTTCTCTTTAAAATATTGTATCAGTTTCAACTCCGTAGACTTATTACCTTTGGAGCGAACCTCACTCATTATAGAAGAACGTTTTTCAGTCGTAAATATGTCTGCCATATTAACTATTAGCGGCAAATTTTTCTAATGTCATAGCCGATATCAACTTGCTTATATCTCTTCCGAGATTATCGTTGATTATACTATCGAAATCAGCATAATCCATATCGCGCACTCCGTGGAAGATATGATTGTATAAATACTCCGCGAAAGTACTCGCTAGTAATATTACTATTGGACAGTCTTTAATGTCACGCAATGTTGCGGGAACATATCTGGATGTGACCACAATAGTATATTCTCCTCCAATTTCTTCTCTCTGCTCCCTTAACCTTCCTGCATTTATTCCTAAAAGTTTATATGCGGAAGACTTGGACTCCACAGCAAATTTTTTTCTTTTGGTAATATAAAGGCACTCAATATCCGTATGTCCGGCGCCGCCGCGTTTAACCACCTCAACATTCCAAAACATGTCGAATCCTTTTGCCAATACATCCTCGAATAAATATGCCGTACCATTAGCAGGATTGTTAGAATATTCCTCTATCAATTTAGGCAACTCCAACAACCTACTTAATTCAAACGGCTCGCCAATTTCACGCAATAATGTTTCCGGATAAAAACTGTATACCTCTTTAATGCAATCGATTGTAAGCCGCTCCGGATCGCGCAAATTTAACGGTCGATCAAAACATGAATATGACTCAAGCATGTCTTCAATGAACCGCTTGCAGCTGGAATTTATCGTTATACTTCCCTTCGTTGCCTTTCTTCCAGTCGGAGCGCTACCAGTGCCCGTCTTGGATGGATGATAAAGTTTACACAGCGTCTCCCCTGCAATTTTATTAATTACTCCAACTTGACTCAGCAAAGATTGGGTATAATATTCCCATTCGTAGACCGTATTCACATAGGTGTGTTCGTCACTTTGAAATCTCCGCACCAACTCCTCATCCGTCAGCTTTCTCAACTCAAGTATCTCATTAACTAACCTCTCGTACGATTCTGGCGTTACTTCTTTTACAAAAGGAAGCAATAATTCCTCTTCGTAATTGTAAAGCGTACCATTTAACCGCTTGTCCGTAAGTAACTTGAACACTAACCTAAACGGATACAATTTAAAAGTGTGACTTGTCCCGTTTGCAGGATGCGGAAATTGCATTGCAAACATCATCGCAATAAAAATTTTCCTCAACTTCTGCTCGTCGGCAATATATTTTAAAAACAAATTGCCCAACGGACTAAATATAAACTTTTTCTCACCGCCGGATTTATATTCATATCCGAACATCCAAAATTCAAGAGTATTAATCCTGTGATTTATCGAGTCTAACGGGCGTTCTTCCGGATTCCTTGTTTTATACAAATCCAAAGCGGTAAGGCGCTCTTGCATTCTATGCCGCTCCAAATCGGAAATGTCCGTCTTGCAACTATTTTTCACATCCAAAGCGACAGCTTTGATCATCTCGTAACTGCAAGTATGTTTATAAAGAATCCATTTATCGCGAGATACGGTAACCGGCATATTTACTCCCTCCCAATTTTTTCAACGACTTCGAACAATAGTTTCGGCGGAATAGCTTCTCCTATCACCGTACGAATAAAGGTGTCGGTAGAATCCGAAGGAAAATCAATATCTTCAGGTATTGAGGACACTATAAACGTCTCAAGCAACGTTAAAACTCGAGCGTCGGAATACGTGCCGTCAGGAAGTCTCCTTCCGGGATGTACGTTGTTATGCGAACTCATACTACCGCTAAAAGTCGTTCTTGTGGGACATGGCTCATCCCATGTCATGCGCTTAAAAGTATTATGAAATCCTTTAATTCTGGTGCCATCTTCTTTTTTAGGGTAGTATACTTCATTTGTCAGTGCGCTTTTACCCGTTGGCGTATGTTTTAGCGCAAGCACCGCTCTTTCGTTTTGCGGTTTTGCATAGTGCCACGGTATTCCGGAATCTTGTCCCGCTTCAAGCGACGGCAAATGACCTATTGCGTCTTTAAGAGGTATTTCAGCTTGAGGAAGCGGCCATCCCCAAACAAGTCCTTTCTTATACAATTTTACGATTGCTCGCGGACGCGATTGACAAACCCCATAATCTTTGGCATTCAAAACGCGAATGTCCACCGTGTACCTATCCGCATATTTTTTGTTAAGAATTTCCCCTAGTTTTAGATATTCCCCTTCGAAAGGAAAATACATATCTAAGAAGGTTGGAACATTTTCAATCAAAATGTAATCGAAGTCGCAAGCGTCTATAATATCCATAGCGCTTAAAATAAGGAAGTTGCGTCTATCTTTCACATAATGCGCCTGCACTTTATTCTTCCCCAGCGTACTTAATCCCTGACACGGAGGTGTTGCAAACAACATTTTGACATTATTCTTTTTGACGATATCAATCATATGATTTTTAGTTTCTTCCTCAACTATATCGCCACAGTACATTTCCGCATCCGGATAAAAATGCCTATAACACTCGGCACGTTTTGTCAAAAGCTCGTTACCGGCAATTATCTCAACGTTGGTCTTATGCAAGAGCAATTCTCCAATTCCAGCGCTAGAAAACAAGGAAATCGCCTTGATTTTTTCTTTCGATTTAACATTCGTATCTTTAACTTGTATTCCACTCACAAGGTGTTTCAACATCAACGGCGGGATGGATTCGCCTATACATTGACGGATCAACAGCTCCGATGTATTATCTGGTATATTCCAATCGTCAGGAAGAGAATCCAGCCTCATTAATTCCAATGGAGTTAAAACTCTTGCGTCCGAAAAAGTTCCGTCCGGAAGCGCTCTTCCAGGATGCACATTTCTCTGCGAAGCAATACAATCGTTTCTTATCGTAATTGTCGGCGCAGGACAATCCCAGCGAATTCGCCTATACGAGGATTTGTAACCTTTAACAGGAGTACCGTCTTTCTTTTGAGGAAAATAAACAGGATTGTCGAACGCCGTATGACCTGTGGGCGTGTGCTTCATCCATAGGACATTCTCTTCAGAATGTGGCCTCGCAAAATGCCATTTTATTTCAGATTTTTCGCCTGCCTCTAACGAAGGAAGATCCCCTATCGCGTCTCTCACAGTTACTTTACGTTCACATTTAAGAGGCCAATTCCAAACGGTCCCTTTTTTGTTCATTTTAATAATCGCGCGCAGCCTTACTTGGGGCACGCCGTAATCAGAAGAATCAACGACTTTACTATCTATTTCGTACTCATCCCCAAATTCCGCGGTCAGCATTTCCATTACCGTACGAGTTTCGCCCTTATATAAAAGACGAATTTTTAACAACGTGGGAACATTTTCGATAAGAACATACGTTGGGCTAAGTCTATGTATCGCCTCGACGACATAAGTGATAAGGTAATTTCGTTCGTCAGAAACCAACTTATCTTGATGTCGATTTTTACCGGCAACGCTCATTCCTTGACATGGAGGCGAAGCTAATAAAAAATCCAACGGCTTTGGTGCGGAGTCAATAATTCTTTCGAAAACATTATTATCCGTGATATCCCCACATATCATGTTTGCAGACGGAAATACGGATCTATACAAATCGGCTCTTTGTTTGATTAATTCATTTGCGACATAAATATCTATGCCACAATCTTTTAGGTATGTTTCGCCTATGCCTGCGCTAGAAAAGAGCGATACCCCTTTTAACCTCGTTTCAATCATAAATTACATCCATCACTTCGCCAATATTGCAGTGAAGCGCCTCGCATATTTTTATCATTACATCCATCGATACTGGTTCGTTGTTGTTAAGTTTTGTTAAAGTCGTAGAACCGATACCGGTCTGCTCCTTCAAATCTTTTTTCTTCATGCCAAGATCAATAAGCTTCTTCCACAACTTTGAATAAGATACCATTTAGAAACCGCCTTCGCCGCAATTTATTATATCATACATTGAATCAGCCGATATTTCAAGTATTTTCAACGATATTTCAAACAAAACTACCGATATATCGGCAAATCTAACGTGCGCTTTTAAAAGTTGCGCAAACATAACGGATTCAATTGAAAATGTAGACACATTTTCACATCGAACTTACAGTTGACGATGGGACGTGTGCTTGTCTTTGTACAAGTGGCGTCGCTGCGCTCCGCCAGGACAAGCACACGCCCGCACGCCGAACGCCGCCGGAAAGGGGCGGACGGAAGCGGTGTTGCCCGCTGAACCGCTTGCGAAAATCTCCGCTTTCCGTCGCGCTTTGCCTTTGATTTCGACGCTTGCCGCATCAATTCACTTTTCGCATCCGCTCTATCACTTCTCTGCTCACATTGCCGACAAATTCCCCTTCGTCCCAACATTCAAAATCGTCGAAAAGAAGAAGCTTTTTATCCTCCTGCCCTATCGGACAGACGACGTCGTTTTCCATTACGTCCGAGATGAAGAATTGCGGAAGTCCTTTGGAATAAACAATCTTCTCACCGGTCTTTACCATATACTTCGTCAGGTACGCGATTGCCTCGCCGATGGACGCATTGTCTTCCACGGACTTGAAATCCGACCGTCCGAACCGTTCGTTGAAATAGGTATTCTGTATCGTCGTCTGCACGCAGTCCTTAATCGGCGAATAGTCCTTGACCTCAACGATCTCACCCGGCATTGCTCCGTCGGGAATATAAAAGAGCCCGTGAAAATGCAGGCGCTGTTTTTCGGGAGAACGCTCCCAGACACCTACATACTTCCAATGTTTGCGGTGACACATCATTTTGAAACACCCGCGCAGTTTTCTCTTGAACGACTCTTCGTCGTGTTTGCTTCCGTCGTAAGTGAACGTGCAAAAGTAATTGAACTCCTGCAAATTGACTTTGCGGGTAAGGCGCACCCTGCGGCAAATCAAATTGCGGAGCTTCCTCTCAAACTGCATACTCACAAACGATTCCGCACGGGAAGAATCGTCAAAGTACGGAAGCATGGCGGCAAGGATTGAGGCTTTGCGGTCCTTGCGTGGTAAGTCGGCGGTCTGCGCGTAAAGCTGCTCGAAAAGGTCTTTGCGCGTCATTCGGACGGTTGCGGGCTTCTGCTCGTCGGATTGCGGTTGAGCGTCGAACGCAAAGGGGAAAGGCGCGGTTTCGGGAGTGAGATACACGCACCCTTCCTCGAATATGTCGTCATCCGAAAAGTCGGGCTCGGCGGTTGCCGTCCGTATTTCTTTCGCTTCTTCGCGGACGGGTTCAGTCGGTTGCGCGACGGTTTCGGCAGACTGTTCCTGTCTGACTTCGATAAATTCCTCAACGGGTTTACGGCGGTTGGACGGCGGACGGTTGGTGTGCGGGATTGCGATGTAGTGACTGCCGTCGAAATAGACTTTGCTCTCGCGATAAATCATACGCTCCGCCCTCCCTGTCCGTCGTCCCCGTCCCTGTACAGCGAATCGATGAAATA
>CASFRL010000016.1 GCA_949297285.1 uncultured Bacteroidales bacterium | reverse complement strand
GAATTTTGGTCTGCATATCTTTATTTGTCCATGTCTGCCAATTTTGCAGTGAAAGGAAATCCCGGATTTGCAAATTGGTTTGAAACACAGTTTAAAGAAGAACAAGACCATGCTTTGATTTTTATCAAGTACATTCTTTCTCGTGGAGGTAAAGTATCTTTATCACCTATTGCCGAAGTAAAAACCGAATGGGATACCCCTTTGATTGCATTTGAAGATACGCTTGCTCATGAACAAAAGGTGACTTCTATGATCAATGATTTGTATGCTTTAGCTACTGCAGAAAAGGATTATGCTACTCAGAGTATGTTGAAATGGTTCATTGACGAACAAGTAGAAGAAGAAGAAACGGCACAAGGTATTATAGACAGTCTTAAGATGATTAAAGATAACGGTTTCGGTATCTATACTTTAGACAAGGAACTTGGTGCTCGCACTTATACACAAGCCGCTCCATTGGCAGGTAAGTAATAGCGTTTTATTATTACCGATCGATATAGAAAAGGGAACCGGATTTTTTCCGGTTCCCTTTTCTATATTTTGATAAATCATTTATAATCTTTAAGATTGATTTCCGTCGGTAAGAAGATTGCAGACATGTGTAACGATATAAGGTTTCCACTTGGCAAGCATTTCGTCAAATGTCTCATTCTCTTCTAAAAAAATATTTTGGCAAATATTTTTGATTGAAAAGGGCATAATTAACAAAGAATAGAATGTAAGGAATAGAAACCGTATCGGTACGGTTTTTAAGAATCCTTTGTCCATTTCATCCTGCAGTTCGTTTTTTATCATGTCGAAATAGTGAATTGCATCCATATCGGTTATGGCTTTAGAAAAATAATTAAAGTCCCGATGCATTTCTTTCATTATGAATATAGGCAGATTCGGATTTGTCTTGAATATTTCGTAGTATGTATCTATGACTTTCCCTATGCGGTCTCCGATAGGAATCTCCCGTTGCAACATAATATCTTGTATTTTGGGGAGTAAAGATTTTATCGTCGATCCGAATACGGCCTGAAACATTTTATCTTTGGTCCGGAAATAATAATGCACTCCGGGACGATTTATGCCAACCTTTATTGCAATATCGCTCATGCTGGTTTCTGCAAAACCGTTTTCGATAAATAATTCTTTAGCCGCGTTTATAATTCTTGTTTCCAGATCTTCGGCTTTTTTGTTTTCTGACATGAGTATATTTATTTTTTTAAATTATCGATAAAAAGAAGTATACGGTTTCTTATATTGACGTCACTGACGCCGCTGTCGAAATCTAAGGACAGGAGATTTATTCCCGGATATAAATCCTTGATTCGTTTTTCCATTCCTTTTGCTACAATATGATTGGCAATACATCCGAAAGGTTGCAGGCTTATGACATGTCTTACACCTTGTTTCGACATCGAAAGAATTTCTCCGGGCAATAACCAGCCTTCGCCGAACTGGGCACAAAGCGATATTACCTTATTGGCCTCTTCTGCTTTGGAAAAAATACTTTCGAACGGCATGAAATAACGGAATTGTCTACTGATTGTATTCGCTCGGTTAAACTGCTTTTCTACTTTATTATATATCCATCGAATAGCAATATCCGGTAGATTCCCTTTTGTGAGTTTTTGATCTTTATTGGCTTTTGCATTTACAAAACTTTGCATGAAAAAGTCAGTTAAAAGAGGAGGTATCACCTCTATACCTTGTTCGGTAAGCCATGAAGTGATATCTTTTTGGGCAAACGGGTTGAATTTCAAATATATTTCACCTACTATACCTACTTGAGGAGTCTCTTTTTCCAGAACGATCTCGTCAAAGGCTTGAGCTGCGGCAGAAAGGTTATCCCAAATTTTATTGGCATTATTTTCCTGGATAGCTTTTATTGCAGCATTCATGTAATAGTCGAGCAAACGTTTGGCCATCCCTTTTTCTTTTTCGCGGACAACCGATGCGTAATAGAACTTTGCCAAGCAATCGCTATACAACAATGAAGGAATAACGATAGGGAGTATTTTTATCCAATTGATCTTAAATCCGGGTTGATTATTGTTTATGCCCGAATTGGCTGTGAGCGATATGACCGGTACATTTTCGAATCCGGATTCTGTCAAAGCCTTTTTGATGAGCGAGATATAATTGGATGCCCGGCACTGTCCTCCCGTTTGTGTAATGATGACGGCCGTATCATGAGGATCATATTTCCCGCTTTTAAATGCTTTCACTATATCACCCACAATCAGTGTTGCCGGATAACAGACTTCGTTGTTGGCATATTTTAGTCCCCATTCGCATGATTGTTCATCGCTGACCGGAAGGCTCTCTACATCATAGCCGGCAAGTTTCATGATAGAAGGTACCAGAGGCGAAATGAAAGGAGTAAAAAACGGTGCTATGATTTTTCGGTATCTGTCTTTTTTGGTAAATATCGGAGTTTGTACAAATGGAAGTGTCTCATTTTTTTGTGCCATTTGCATCGAGAGTTTTAAACTCTCTATTACCGAACGTACACGCAATTTCAGAGATCCGAGGTTACTTACATCATCGATTTTCAGTAATGTCAATGTTTTGCCGTGACGTTTCAGCAGATTGTGTGTTTCGTCGGTTAAGAAAGCATCCGGTCCGCATCCAAAAGATGTCATTTGCATGAATTGGATGTGATTATCTTGTTCGGCGGCCCATTCTGCTGCTTTTAATATCCGGTTGGTATAAGCCCATTGTGATATAAAATTTACATCATCCGTTCGGATATCGAGTCCGCGTACGGTATCTTCGGTTATGACATCGACTCCCATGGCCGCGATCATATCCGAAAGTTTGTGCTGGATTAGTGGATCGCTGTGATAGGGCCTGCCGGCAAGTAGAATTGTTAATTTTTGTTTATCTCTATTTTGCTCCAATATAAGTTTGTTATATTGGGTCATTTCCATTTCGAACTTTTTAGTTGCATCAATAGCCTTTTTAAAGGCTTTCTTGATATTTGAACGGCTAATGCCAAATGGTTCCAAATATGTACAACATTGTTCGAAAAGTAAAGAATCGTTTTTAAAACTTATTACAGGAGAATCGATTGGAATATTTCCATGTCGTACCCCTTTGATAACTTCTGTATATCCCGATACGATAGGGCAGTTGTAGCTGTTTTGACCGCCATCGATTTTTTCATACACGACAAATGGCATAAAAATGCGGTCAACATTCTTGTCGATTAAGTTTTGAATATGACTATGCGCAAGTTTTGCCGGGAAGCAGATATTGTCGGACATAACCTGTTTTACACTTGTTTCATAATTGGTAAACGTCGATGCATCGGAGAGAACTACTTCGATGTTGCACTGTGTAAAAAGCGTATGCCAAAAAGGATATTCTTCGTACATATTGAGACATCGGGGTATACCGATAGTCTTTATCGGAGAGTCGATATTGCTTTTGCGGTCGAATAATAATTCTAATTTACGCTTATAGGCATTCGTGCCGTGTTGAGTTTCCGTACCCTTGTTTGTGAAAATTTTTTCACATCGATTTCCTGAAAAATATCGGTTCCCGTTGTTGAACCGGTATGCTGTAACCAGGCATTGGTTTTCACATCCGTGGCATTGCTGCTGTTGTGTCGTATAGTCGGAACTGTCGAGAATTTCTTCGAGTGATACAGCATTCCCTTGCTGTTGCCGGGCATAGAGGGCACAACCTATGGCCCCCATTAATTCGGGATGATTGCAACGGTACACATCATGTCCGGTCAGTTTTTCAAAAGCATGCACTACCGAGTCGTTTTTCATTGTTCCGCCTTGTACGACAATATAGTTTCCGAGTTCTTCCGTATTTTTCAGACGCAATACTTTATAAAGACAGTTTTTTATGACCGAATAGGATAGGCCGGCGGCAATATCGTTTATTGTAGCCCCTTCGCGTAGCGCTTGTTTTACTTTAGAATTCATGAATACGGTACAACGGGTACCTAAATCATAAGGTGAAGTTGCTTCACAAGCCTTGTGAGAGAATTCTTCTATGTTATATCCCAATGATTTAGAAAAAGTCTCGATAAAAGAGCCGCATCCCGAAGAGCACGCTTCATTTATTTCTATGCGGTTTATAACTCCGTCGTTGATAAATATAGCTTTCATGTCTTGCCCTCCGATATCGAGAATAAACGATACCTTATCTGTGAGATGTCGGGCTGCCATATAATGGGCGATCGTTTCTATAATTCCGTGGTCGAGACGAAAAGACGCTTTTATCAGATCTTCGCCGTAACCGGTCGAGCAGCTTCCGGTGATGATAAGTTCGGTTCCGTTCTTTTTGCATTCGTTTTGGAAAAGTTTCAGTCCCTTTTGTACGGTAGCAATCGGATTACCGTCATTGTTATGATAATAATGAAAAACGATTTCACCCTGTTTATTCAGGGCTACGATTTTTGTAGTCGTCGAACCGGAGTCGATACCAAGAGTTATCTCTGTTTTTCCGGGAGTCAAAGCGGCTTCTCTTATTTCGTAACCAGACATTCTGTCTTTCCACGACTGGTAATCTTCTTCGTTTTTAAATATCGGGTCCAGCCCTTTAATGGTGATCGAATTGTTATCCAGTCCTTTTTGGATATGGGTAATAAGTGAAGATAATTTGTCTGTTTTGTTTTTATCGGCAGAGAGAGCTGCTCCTAATGCCGGGATTAGATGACTGTTTGGAGGTGTAATTATATCATCATCCCTCATTCTCAAGTAATCTTTAAATGCCTGTCTTAATGCCGGTAAAAAGGTGAATGGTCCGCCGCAAAACAATACGGGAGCCTCTATATCGTATCCGTGAGCCAGTGTTACGATTACTTGTACGGCAACGGCATGGAATACCGAAGCGGCAATATCTTCTTTGCTTACATTTTTTGCGATTAGATTTTGTATATCGGTTTTGCTGAATACGCCACAACGAGAAGCTATCGGATGAATATTTTTTGCTTTTTGTGCCAATTGATTCAATTCTTCAGTAGGTACTCCGAGGAGTATAGCCATTTGGTCTATAAAAGCCCCCGTTCCTCCGGCGCAATTGCCATTCATCCTCAAATCGGTTGCTTTACCGTCATTAAAGAATACGACTTTTGCATCTTCACCTCCTATATCGATCATCGATTTTACATTGGGGTAGTATCTTTGTACGACTTTTGTCGCAGCAATCACTTCTTGTACGAATTGGAATGAACATTTTTCGGATATCCCCATACCTACCGATCCCGTGATATTGATTGTTGCCGCTATGTCACCCCTCTGCGATTGCAGTTCTTGCATAAATGATATAAGTAGTTCTTTTACTTTTGCATTGTGTCGTTTATATGCGGAAAATATGATTTTGTCTTGTTCATCAAGTACAACAATTTTTGCCGTTGTAGAGCCTATATCTATACCTATATTAACCATTTGTATCCCGAATTTTACACTATTGTCAAACACAAAAGTAAAATTAATATAACAAGCTACAAAACAGGTAGAGAACAAATAACTGTTATTAACATTTTTTGTTGGAAGTCGATTCTTGAATGGGGGGGAGTTTTATTTATAAAATAAGTCTTTTATAGCTTGATTTATTGCTATTTGTTTGCAGATGTAAGGAAATTTTACGAATATTGCGTATGAATTGTATAGAGTAGTTACATATATAAAAGTTGAGTAGTTTGCCATGTTGAAAATATGTATTACTGAATTTTTATTTTTGCCCGGAGATCGATAAAATAATTTAATTCATTTACTTTTTATGAAGATAGAGAATGGTAAAATGAATAAAAATTTTTCTTTGGATAGAAGAAAATTTATTAAGAAGACATTATTTTCTATTCCTATTCTTACTTCTATACCGATAACGTCATTACTTACTTCGTGTGAAAAAGATACTGAAGATTTGACATTCGGCAGTGGAGGCAATAGTGATGGTAATTTGAGTTGTCATAATTCATGCACTTCTTCTTGTAGTAGTACTTGTTCTGATATTTGTACGGCAACGTGCGGTAATAATTGTACGAAAGGTTGTATTAACGCATGTACTGCGACCTGTGGAAACAGTTGCTCAAATACCGGGATGAAAAATAGTCTCGAACAATATGGTTGCGGGCTTCCGCCCGGATGTAGCAGCTCTTGTAGTGCCGGATGTTCTAATGCTTGTAGTAAGGCTTGCAGTGTCGGTTGTATGGGTGCGTGTACGACGAGTTGTAGCAGCACCTGTTCGGGAACTTGCAGTACCCAATGTTCGGGAAGTTGTAAAGGATCGTCGACTTCCAGTGGATGTAGCGGATGTTCGGGAACTTGTAGTGGAACGTCTATGACAAATACCTGTTCTACTTGTGGATCGGGATGCGCAAATAGCTGTATTGCCGGATGTGGAGCCTGCGGAAAAAATTGTACTACCGGTTGCGATAATACTTGCCGTGCGGGATGCGATACCCAATGCTCACTTAATTGTGCTTTTTATTGATAGGTTATGGTACAAGAAGACAGCCAGCGAGAGTGGATAAAAGGGAATGCCCGGCATATAACTTTTATTGTAACCGAAAATTGTCAGTTACGCTGTAAATATTGTTATATAACGGGGAAAAACAGTATAAAAAAAATGCCGTTCGAGGTTGCGGTCAAGTCTGTAGATCGCATACTTGACATGCCGCAGTTGGTATTTGGTAATGAAGGGGTTGTCTGGGAGTTTATAGGAGGAGAACCTCTTATGGAGATTGATTTGATCGACCGCATCTGTGATTATATCAAAATCAAGATGTTTGAGATGAATCATCCCTGGTTTAACTCGTATCGCATAAGTATATCGACAAATGGGTTATTATACGATTCTCCTAAGGTTCAAAGATTTATAGAAAAAAATAGTAAACATCTGAGTATCGGTATATCCATAGATGGAAATAAAGAAAAACATGACAGTCAACGGATATTTCCTAATGGAGCAGGTTCTTATGATGAGGTATTGAGAAATGTAAAACTTTGGCTAAAACAATTTCCCGAAGCAACAACAAAAGCAACGATTTCTCATGATGACCTTCCGTATGTCAAAGATAGTGTTTTGCACTTATGGAACATTGGTATAAAATATGTAAACATGAATACTATTTTTGAGGATTGCTGGAAGGACGGTGATGATCTTATTTTTGAGAAGCAGTTGACAGAGCTCGCCGATGAAATAATAGCCAATAAATATTATAATAAATTTTACTGTTCGTTATTTGATCGGAGTTTAAGCGAGCCGGTAAGAAAAGACGGCAATGATTCGAATTGGTGCGGTGCCGGTAAAATGATAGCGATAGGATGTGATGGAGGTTTCTTCCCTTGTATCCGTTTTATCGACTATTCTTTGAATAATAAACCGGGATTGAGAATCGGAGATTGCTATACCGGAATTGATAAGAATCGCTTACGGCCATTTGAGACATTGAGAAAATCGACACAAAGTAGTGCGGAATGTATGAATTGTGAAGATAGTAACGGATGTGCTTGGTGTCAAGGAGCAAATTATGATTTTGCTGATTCGGACACGATTTTTCAGCGGGCCACTTATATTTGTAAAATGCATAAAGCTCGTGTCCGGGCTAATAAATATTTTTGGAATAAATTGGACGAAATTGAAAATGAAAGATAGTAAATTGGAATCTGTCATTATTCTTACAAGCGACGCTGCTCCTTCGTTTTGTTATTATGACAATGCGACAAAAGGAACAAATTCAATGTCGGTCGAGATTTTAAGAGACAGCATTGAGTTTTGTAAAGCGGGCGGTTATACCGCTACTGTTTTGTATAGTGCAAAGATGCCCGAAAGCCATTTGAATCTTTTAAATTGTTTTGACCATATAAAAATAATAGATATAGACGACTTTAAATCGTATCTATTTGATCCAAAAATAGATGTATTGGTTGTCGAATGGCAGAGAATGCGAAAACTGGAGACTCTTCAAAGAGAAAAATATAATGTTATTTTAAAGATGGATCTTGGAGATGCAAAACATCTTCCAATGTTTGTATATCAATATCACCGCTATTTCCAAAGATTAAATGTCATTTTTAAAAATATAGAATCGGCAACAGAGTCGGATTTAAATCAGTTTAGGATAGATATAGAGCCTTTAAAAAATGTTATGTTCGAATTGTTGACATCGAACAATGCTTTTGAATTTAATATGATAACCGATAGAATGCTTTTGAGTAATGTAAATTCTTGTGATGCAGGAATAAAACATGTGACGATAGCTCCTAACGGATGTTTTTATATTTGTCCGGCATTTTATTATGCAAATGAAAATGATACTGTCGGCTCTATACACACAGGTATTGAAATACCGAATAAGCATTTATTGACGATAGAATATTCGGCTTTATGTCGCATTTGTGATTCGTACCAATGCAGGAGGTGTGTTTTCCTGAACAAGAAGATGACTCATGAGACGAATACTCCATCTCATCAGCAATGTGTTCTGAGCCATCATGAACGGAATGTATCCGGTATCTTATTGCAGAAATTGCAAAACAAGCATTTCTTTAATCATATAAAGAGCATTCCGCCACTCTATTATTTAGATCCGTTAGATTATTATCAAGATATAATAAAATAAACCGTATAAAAGTATTTGCAAGCATGGAAAGAAAGTTAATAGGTTCTGTGTCGGAACAGGAACGAGATGAAATCAGAACATTATTTGAGAGAAAGAATGGTCTTAATGAGTTGTTTAAAGTTCTGGATGCAGAGAATGAAGCACTATATAATAAATTGGTAGAAGATATGAGTGTAACGGCTACAAGATTTCAGTCATGGTGGGATGAGAAAGCCCAAAAATACCAATGGGAATCTTTGCCTGACCACAGATGGGAGATCGATTTTGATACTTGTGAAATTTTTTTGGTAAAGCGTTAATATATAATAGGCTTGATCGTATTTAAAGGACAAAATATGAATTAGATATTTGTCCTTTATTTTTTTATGTGCATAGAAAATCTTTCAGCAGGCTGTCCGACTCTATTCTATAATATTGCCTCTTTTATTTCGGTGCCTTTCGATAGAGATAAATGGCGATAATACTATATACTATATTGGGTAACCATACCGCAACACGGGGAGAGGTTGCCCCGGATACGGCAAATGTCGATGAAACCGTGCTGAAAAGGATATAAGAGAAACTCAAAAGCAATCCTATCCCGATATTGATACCCATTCCTCCTTTGACTTTACGTGAAGAGAGAGACATCCCGATTACGGTAAGAATAAAAGAGGCTGCCGTCATGGCAAAACGTTTTTCATATTCTATCTCAAAATCCTTGATATTGGCTACCCCACGTTTTTTTTGTCGGTCGATATATGTTTTCAATTC
The DNA here is from genome assembly GCA_949297285.1 of uncultured Bacteroidales bacterium. GTDB lineage: Bacteria > Bacteroidota > Bacteroidia > Bacteroidales > Coprobacteraceae > Coprobacter. The sequence continues at coordinate 16,964 of CASFRL010000016.1, read as the reverse complement.
GCTGGTAGTCATCAATTCACTGTCATATCTGGATATAAGAAAATCGGCGGGTTCTATGGTGATAATAGAATCTAATCGGCTACCTCGAGTCAGTTCTTCTCGCATCCCATTAAAGTTTCGGATCATATAATCCCTTATTATCCAGTGGTATGCCGAGTCATACGTGATTGTTTGTGCCGTCAATCTCGACTTTAGCATTTTCCCCTCGAATTTTTCTAAAGAAAAACGATATCCGGTTTTTGTATTATTATCATATCGGCTCATATAAGCAATTACGCCGGGTTCTACTTGCAACTGTATGTTGCTGGCATAGTCTACCTTTTTGTTTTTTACATACTTGTTTTGGAAATCGATACGAGTCACGTTGGCAGGAGGAATTACATAACTGTTGAGGTAGAATGTAACTCCTGCAATAATTGCCGCCGAAATCATATATGGGATCATCAGCCGTTTGAAACTTATACCGCTCGACAACATCGCAATAATTTCAGAGTTGTCGGCAAGTTTCGAAGTAAAGAAAATAACGGCGATAAAGGTAAATAACGGACTGAACAGATTGGCAAAATAAGGGATAAAATTCAGATAATAATCTACGACTATGGCCTTCAGCGGAGCATTCAGGAAAGAGTCGAGTTTTTCATTTATATCAAATACGACCGCAATCGATATGATGAGGGCAATAGCGAAAAAGTAAGTTCCCAGAAACTTTTTGATAATGTATATGTCAATCTTCTTAAGCATGCAATACGATTTATAACCGGTTTGTAACGCGTGTTATCATTTCATCTTTCCATGTCTTGAAAGTACCTTCCAATATATGTTTTCGAGCTTCTTGTGTGAGCCATACATAAAAAGCAAGATTATGAACCGATGCAATTTGCATGGCGAGAATTTCATTACTGATAAACAAATGCCTCAGATAGGCTTTCGAATATTGATGATCTACATAAGATGTACCGTCCGGATCGATGGGAGAGAAGTCGTCAGCCCATTTCTTATTTCGCATGTTCATGATCCCGTTTGCCGTGAACAGCATCCCGTTGCGACCGTTGCGTGTCGGCATTACGCAATCGAACATATCAACTCCCCGTTCTATCCCTTCCAGAATGTTTGCAGGAGTTCCTACCCCCATAAGATAGCGAGGTTTATCGGTCGGTAATATTTCATTTACGACTTCGATCATTTCATACATTTTTTCTGTCGGTTCTCCAACAGCGAGCCCTCCGATTGCATTGCCGTCGGCTCCCAGTTGGGCTACATGTTTTGCTGCGTCTTTACGCAGGTCGGGATATACACAACCTTGAACAATAGGGAAAAAGGTTTGTCTGTATCCGTATTTCCCCTCTGTTTCGCAAAAATGTTTCCATCCTCGTTCCAACCAACGTTGTGTAAGTTGTAAAGATTTTTTTGCATAAGAGTAATCCGACTGTCCGGGTGGACATTCGTCCAATGCCATCATGATGTCCGAACCGATGATGCGCTGTATATCTACGACTTTCTCAGGGGTAAAAAGATGTTTTGACCCATCGATATGAGAGCGAAAGTGTGCCCCTTCTTCGGTCAGTTTTCGGTTCTCGGAGAGAGAAAAGACTTGAAACCCTCCACTGTCGGTAAGAATGGGTCTGTCCCAACCGTTGAATTTATGTAATCCTCCGGCTTTCTCCAGTATGTCAAGTCCCGGTCTTAAATAAAGATGGTATGTATTTCCTAATATAATTTGGGCCTTTATATCTTCTTTCAGTTCATGCAGATGCACAGCCTTTACCGATGCGACAGTTCCCACCGGCATAAATATAGGCGTGTTGATGCAACCATGGTCGGTAGTAATTTTTCCTGCTCTGGCACAACTGTTAGGGTCGGTATATTGTAATTCGAAATCCATCTTTATATTTAAAATTTGCCGCAAATATACTGTTTTTTAAGGATAGAACTACTACTTGCAGTCAATAGAATATTGAAAAATCTCTATGAAACAATAAAAATTATCTTTCAGATAGAAAGATTTTTCGGCCTATGTTTTTATGATGCCGATTTTTATTTTATAATCTTTAAGTAGGTTAATGAAAATGTATTTATTTTTTTTCTTCAGACAATAAGATATTTTTGTGAAAAATATGTGATTTATTGTGATGAGGCAAAAAACATACTTGGTTCGGCTTTATTTTACCGGAATGTTTTTGTTTCCGTTGTGTTTGTTTGCACAAGAGACAGATAGAGAGATCCCTCGTCTGTTTTTTGATGGCAAAACATTTACGATACCCTCTGAAAAAACAATATTGCAAAAAGGTAGTATCCCTGATACCCTTTTGGGAGAGATGCCGATAGAGATGTATATACAACCGTTGAATCTTAAAATATCTGAATATAAATTTGCGTTACCCAAGAACCCTTCTCAAACCATAAAGCGTGCATTGCTTATCCATTTGGTAAATTTAGAGGAAGACGGACAACAGAATATGTTGATGTCGAAGGCTAAAAATAATGTAGCTCAGATGTTGAATCTGTCAGGAACCAAGCAGATAAAAAGCATAGGTTTTAATCTCGATCCGGTCGATTATATCCGACGTCGTAAAGAGATAAAAAACGCAGAGAAAGCACAATCGATTATCCGTGAATTAAATAAGCTCGATGCCAAATAAGAAATTTGAGCAGCTTCGATCTACAAATATATAGGATACTTCTTATCTCTTGGGCGAACAAAGCCGAATTTCGATTGTTTTTATAGGTGGCATAGGTCAAAATGTCAGTTTTCAGAACTTTTTAGTAGTGAATGATTTCCCCGATTCGAAGTTGTATCGATATTCTGAGATGTGGCCATTTTGTCATTTTAAATAGTTGGTTACCAGTATTTTTGTCGGTAAACTTATTTGGCATTCCTTTTGCTTTTATATAGCTGAATTTAACTAAAGAAGAATGGAAAGGAGATAAATATATGAACTTTAATAATTTTACGATTAAGTCGCAAGAAGCTGTTCAAAAAGCGGTTGAGATAACTTCGGCCAACGGGCAGCAGGCAATCGAGCCGGTGCACTTGCTGAAAGGAGTAATTGATGTAGGTGAGAACCTCGTTAATTATATTTTTCAGAAATTGGGAATCAATGTCAATTTACTGAAAACGGCAGTCGACCGAGAGATTGCATCTTTACCTAAGGTAAGTGGTGGAGAACCATATTTGAGTCGGGATGCTAATACCGTATTGCAGAAAGCTGCGGACTACTCTTCTAAAATGGGAGATCAGTTTGTCGCTTTGGAATCTATCTTGATGGCCTTGTTGCAAACAAAGAGTTCTGCATCATCTTTTATGAAAGATGCCGGCATGAACGAAAAAGAATTGGGTGCGGCTATCGATGAACTGAGAAAGGGTAAAAGCGTAAAAGATGCTTCGGCCGAAGATACTTATAATGCATTGAGCAAGTATGCTATCAATCTGAATGAACGTGCTCGTACAGGAAAACTCGATCCGGTTATCGGGCGAGATGACGAGATCCGTAGGGTCTTGCAAATCTTGAGCCGTCGTACGAAAAACAATCCTATATTGATTGGTGAACCGGGTACCGGTAAAACTGCCATTGCAGAAGGCCTTGCTCATCGAATTGTGCGTGGTGATGTTCCTGAAAACCTGAAGAGCAAACAGATCTATTCTTTGGATATGGGTGCTTTGGTCGCCGGAGCAAAATATAAAGGAGAATTTGAAGAACGGCTTAAGGCTGTTGTAAACGAAGTTATTCAAGCCGAAGGCGAGATAATTCTTTTTATCGATGAAATTCATACCTTGGTCGGGGCAGGAAAAGGAGAGGGTGCAATGGATGCAGCCAATATTCTAAAACCTGCGTTGGCAAGAGGAGAACTTCGTGCAATAGGGGCAACTACATTGGATGAATATCAAAAGTATTTTGAAAAGGATAAAGCTCTTGAACGTCGTTTCCAGATTGTCATGGTCGACGAACCGGATGAATTGAGTACGATTTCAATTTTGAGGGGGTTGAAAGAGCGGTATGAGAATCACCATAAAGTACGTATTAAAGATGATGCGATCATTGCTGCCGTGCAACTGTCAGAACGTTATATTACCGATCGTTTTTTGCCGGATAAAGCAATCGACCTGATGGATGAAGCTGCAGCCAAGTTGCGTATCGAAGTCGATTCTGTCCCCGAAGCGTTGGATGAAATCTCTCGTCGTATCAAACAATTGGAGATTGAGCGTGAAGCGATTAAGCGAGAAAATGACAAAGATAAACTGAAAACGCTGAGTGAGGAAATTGCCAATTTGAAAGAAGAAGAGACAAAATACAAGGCTAAATGGGAGTCTGAAAAAGAATTGGTAAATAAAATACAGCAAAATAAAATCGATATAGAAAATCTTAAGTTTGAAGCCGATCGAGCTGAAAGAGAAGGTAATTATGAAAAAGTTGCCGAGATTCGTTATGCCAAGATTACGGCCAAAGAGCAAGAGATAAAAGAAGTTCAGGAAAAGCTCAAAACTTTGCAAGGCGGTGCAGCCATGATCAAGGAAGAAGTCGATTCTGAAGATATCGCTGATGTCGTTTCGAGATGGACGGGTATTCCTGTCAACAAAATGATGCAAAGTGAAAAAGATAAACTGTTGCATTTGGAAGAAGAACTTCATAAACGTGTTGTCGGACAAGAAGAAGCTATACAGGCCGTATCGGATGCCGTCCGTCGTAGTCGTGCCGGATTAAGCGATCCTCGCCGACCTATCGGTTCATTTATCTTTTTGGGAACTACGGGAGTCGGAAAAACCGAGTTGGCTAAGGCATTGGCTGAGTATCTGTTTGATGATGAAAACATGATGACCCGTATCGATATGAGTGAATATCAAGACAAATTCAGTGTGACGCGTCTTATCGGATCGCCTCCCGGATATGTCGGATATGAAGAAGGTGGACAGTTGACCGAGGCAATACGGCGAAAACCATATTCGGTTGTATTGTTCGACGAGATAGAAAAGGCTCATCCCGATATTTTCAATATTTTGTTACAGGTATTGGATGACGGTCGTTTGACCGATAATAAGGGACGTTTGGTAAATTTCAAAAATACGATTATCATCATGACCTCAAATATGGGATCAAGCCTTATTCGGGAGAATTTTGAAAAAATCACTCCTGCGAATAAAGATGAAATTACCGAAACTACCAAACGAGAGGTATTGGATCTGTTGAAACAGACGATAAGACCAGAATTCTTGAATCGTATCGACGAAATAATTATGTTTACACCTCTTAGTGAAAAAGAGATCGAACAGATTGTTGCCATGCAGCTTAAGGGAACTGAAAAATTATTGTCTTCGAATGGTATAAAACTCGACGTTACACCTGCGGCTTTGTCCTTTGTAGCTAAAGAAGGTTATGATCCACAATTTGGTGCACGTCCTGTAAAACGTATTATTCACAGATATATCTTGAATCAGTTATCGAAAGATTTGTTGGCACAAAAAGTCGATAAAAGTAAACCGATTGTTATCGATGCCGATGAAAACGGATTGATCTTTAAGAACTAAAGGATAAATTTATAACAAAAGAAAGGACCTTTCGGCCATAATAAGCCGAGAGGCCCTTTTTTTTGTTAGAGATGTATAATTATTTTACTACGAATAAACTTTGGTAACAATTATTCTTGTTTTGCACCAATATCCCGTAAATGCCATTAGGAAGAGAAATCGAAATCTGTTTTTCTTTTGTTCGGCCTGAAAAAATTTTTTGTCCATTTAAACTATAAATATAAATGTCGTTTATTTCATTAAATCTGTTCAAATAAAGAATCCCTTTCGAATAATAAACATTTTTATCGACATTTGAAAAATCGGACTCGATTCCGGATGCAGTTTCATCCCAAAGAACATTCACTTCATGTATTGACCAATAATTGGTTTTTGTATTTCCTGTTTGTATGATCTTGAAATATCGGGCTTCTTGAGTTGGAATGCTGATAATGGTCATCATACTACTACCTTCTCCTGTTGCGATAGGTTCGCCCCATTCAGAATCATCATTAGAGACATATACTTCATACTTTGCAGGTGTATCATTCGGACTACCTGTTGTATCGAGAATGATGAGGTTAAATTTTTGCTTGTTTCGCATATCTACTTTGAACCAATCACCCGGTTCTATCTGAGTTCCGCAAGTCCATCGAGTATTATCATCGCCATCTATGGCATTATTAGCGCTATTATTGTTTTTTGAACCAGAGGCGATCCACCCAGTTCGATCCAATATACTGGATTGAGGTATTGCCAATTGAGGCGTATTTCCCATGTTGTTTTTCCATAGGTTACAAGCCGATATTGTTATTCCTTTCCCATCTAAAACAGATGATTGTGCCGAAAATCTGGGCTCATTGCCGGCATTTAATAATGGGTCTTTTAATGTGATGTGTGATGCCAGAATATTTAGTTTGCCTCCGATGATATTGGCAAAACGGTCTTTCCCCGGTTGGACAAAACTTGCTGCAACTAAATTTACAGTTCCGTTTTCTATTTGTATCCCTTGTAAAGCGCTACCCCAATAATCAGAATTATGGAGTGTTACTCTTCCGGTAAAGTTGGCTGTTGTCTCGATATATCGCGTATTCGGTTCTCCAGTAGATACAATTTGATTATTGATAAGATCAAACCCGTTTTCTCCTAAAGCGTCAAAGCAATATGATCTGCGGGCACCATCTATGGCCATACCGACACTAACGCCGTTAGACGCATTACCTTCATTATTATCGGTAAATAGTAATCCTCGTTGAGAACCAAATCCAAAATTGTTATATAACCATTCGTTTTTACAATTTTCGAGTATTAGAAAATCGAAATTTTCATAAGCATAGGTATATACCGACTCTTTGTAAGCTTCGATTGAGTTGCTGAAACATCCAAATTTTGTTTGGTATCCATATGCATAAACGATAGGATTATACTGTAAATTACAAATTTTCCCATTTTCTGATCCGCCACCTATTTTTATCCCTGTTTTTAAAGAATGTCCAGAAATATAATCGATGTAATGGTTATCGCATTTATAAGTGAACAAATCGAATCCTTGGTATGCTGCTCTAATGCCAACATTGATTATATATACATCATTCCCTTGCACTTGTACGCAATAAGGGTAGACGATAGGATTGGGAAGATCTGATGTTATTTGCTCTGGATAGTCGAAAACAACTCCTCTTAATCCGCTATTCTTTTGCATAGTCATGAAAGGTTGAGCATTTATATTTCCTTTTCCTGCATATACTTGAAGAATACTTCCGGGACCGACTGGGGCCGAACTATTATCCAAGGCTCCTTTTAATTCTACATCGGAAGGAATATTCAGGTTCCCCAGTATTTTATATTTTCCAGGAGGTAGATAAACAATTCCTCCGCCTTCAGCCGCTGCTTTGTCTAAAGCTTTTTGTATAGCTTGAGTATTGTCGGTAATCCCGTCGGGTTTTGCACCAAACTCTTGATTTGTAGTTAGGTATAGAACTTCTCTTTCCGGTTTTTGTTTTTGATCTTCTATCATTGTCATGGGAAATTCTGGAAGTTTTTCTAACGAGACAGGATTATGATCGATGATGCATTCCAATAAAGAATGGTTTTCAATATTGACTTCTTCTTTGAAGCGATTACCAGTAATTATACTGCGAGCATTTCTCCCAAGTACGATTTGGGGAGCAGAATTATAAAAGTCGCAGTCGATAAAGGTAGAAATAGCTCCGTTGATATTGATACCTCCCTTTTGAATTTGATTTTGGAGAACCATGATTCGAGTAGAGCTTTCAGCGTCAATAGCAAATGCATCTTGATTGGCCTCTATTTCGCAGGTATGGAAATGTAGAGCTCCGGCAGTACCTTTATTTACCACTATGCCTTTCTCGCAATTACTTATAATACTTCGAGTAAATTGTATTCCAGAGTTGGCAATCGCATCGCATTGAATACCTGTTTGACATCCGATGACTTTTAGTTGGTAATTTTGTCCATTAGGTTTAGAGCCATTGTTGGTTATAGATGGAGCGGCATTGAATCCCACCTTATATCCTTCTATCGTGATATTCGTTGTATATGACCAATCGTTTTTACGCATCATGATGCCGGTACCGTTTTCATATATCCATTTGTCAAACGAACCTCCGCTCGAAGGAGACCCTGGAAACCCTGATCCGCACCAGTAAGCCGGAGAAAAATTGACACGATCTATACGCCCGACATCTGAAATGTTATCTATCTCAATACCTATCGATAATGGCGTTCCGTAGATGTCATAAAAAACAGGGCATCCTCCACCATTTACTCGAGATATGGCAATGCCGATATACGAATTAACGAATGTAATATTTTTAACGTTACAGTATTCATTACCGAAATGTTGCGGTTTTCCCATAACAATGGATGCCGGATAAGGTACAATATTATCTGGACTCTGTTCTGGATACCAGATTGCCAAATCCATGACTCCGGCTGCAGGTTCCATAGTAATAAACGGTGTGGCAGTTTCGTCTCCTCGTCCAGAATATGCCATAAGAATAGAGCCTTCTATTTTTGCTCCTTTTTCGGGCTTTTTCCATTCTCCGCGGATAGTTACACCTTTAGGTATATTCAGAGTACCTTTAATAACATATTTTCCTGCAGGAACGAATAATATGCCACCGTTTATATTTGATGGTCCTACGTTGGTCAAACTGTTAAGCCCCTTTTGGAAACTTTCGGTATCATCTGTAATACCATCACCTTTTGCTCCAAAATCGGTAACTGAATATCCTGCAACAAATGCATCTTTTGTCGGGTAAGTAGGTGTTATCAATTGCCAATTTTGAGTAAACAGTGTGCCTATGTTTATCATTATTAAAAAAAAGCAGGTATAAATTTTTGTTTTCATGCTATTGTAGATTTTATGTATTTAGCAAAAATATTATTGCATGCTTATATTATTGCTCAATTTTTTATTAATAGAGAATTAATATTTATCAAAAAAGAAATTTAATATACTTTTTCTCTCAACTGTTTTAAAATACACAAAAAAGAGTGTAGCCGTTTGGATATGCCGATAAGGTTACGTATTTTTACCCGGAAAACATATTAAAATATATATCTTATGAGCCAACAAGAAGATTTTTTGTATGATGAAGATGATGCAGTGAAGTTTATTCAAGATTTTTTGCCGAAAGAAGTCGCTTCAAAATTTTCTGGTGATGATATCAATTATATTATTGATTTGGTATATGAATTTTACGAAAGCAAAGGATATATGGACGATAACTGTGATGGAGAAGTCGATATCATTGAGGATGAGCTGATTGAATATGTAATTACGAATGCTCGTAAGAATGGATTCACCCAATTTAGTGAAGATGAAGTTGAAATGGTTGTTCAAGGAGAACTCGGATATTGTGAATCTTTAGGTCTGTTTGAATAATTGTTGTAATTTTTGTTGTGTGAGAGGAAAGAGTCTTATCTGTTTTGCTCTTTCTTGTTTTGCAAAAGTTTATTCTTTAATTATAGCTTATTTTAATTTTTAATGAGACCTGAAGCTCGTATTATATATTTATTGATCTTGCTGTTGTCTTGTCCTCTTTATATGAGGGCGCAAACAGATCAACCCGTAAAAGAAAAAAGTCGTATATCTCGTTGGGTAGATTCGGGGAGACGTTTGTTCAAGAAGAAAGAAAAGAGTGAGGAGGCTCATATAAATCTTCATGATCTGACGTTAGAAGAAAATATCAAGATTCCTGCCATACCGACAACATCGGTCCTTAATAATTTAAAAACGACTTTGTCTCAAGAGGTCCGTCGTTTGAGCCATATAAAACAGGCTCAAATATCTACTCCGAGAAAGGGTGAAGTAATAAAGATCGTTATTCCGATGGATCGTCTTTTTCAACCTAATGATACGGTTTTGTGGAGTAGGGCAGAACAAACATTATATCCCTTTGTCAGATATGTAGAAAACCCCGATTATTATCATGTCTTATTAGCTGCATATACCGATAATACGGGGAGTGATTCCTATACACGCAAATTATCTGAATCGCGTGCTCGGGCTGTAGCCCAGTGGTTGCAAGCACATGGTGGCATATCAGATTATATAGTTCCCTACGGTATGGGCAATTCAGATCCTGTATTGCCGAATACATCGGATGCTAATCGAAATAAAAATCGTCGTATGGAGATTTATCTCGTTCCCGGAGAATCCTTACTGAAATTGGCAAAGAAAGGCAGAATTGCATATTAAGAACAAATGTGAGTTGCGTTATATTGATTTTCAATATTAAAAACATGAAATGATTCTGTTTTTTTATAATTTTGCATCTCGAAATCAAAGTTAGGATTATAAAAATATCTCAAATACATGGCAAAAGAACTGAAAGACCTCACAAAACGAAGTGAGAATTATTCCCAGTGGTATAATGACTTGGTTGTAAAAGCAGATTTGGCAGAACAATCGGCTGTAAGGGGATGTATGGTGATAAAACCTTATGGATATGCAATATGGGAAAAAATGCAACGTCAATTGGATGATATGTTTAAAGAAACCGGACATGTCAATGCCTATTTCCCATTGCTGATTCCTAAATCATATTTAAGCCGTGAAGCAGAACATGTCGAAGGATTTGCCAAAGAATGTGCTGTGGTAACTCATTATCGTTTAAAAAATGCTGAAGACAGATCGGGAGTAATTGTCGATCCTGCAGCTAAACTGGAGGAAGAGTTGATTATACGCCCTACTTCTGAAACAATTATCTGGAGTACTTATAAAAATTGGATACAGTCATATCGTGATCTGCCTATTCTTTGCAATCAATGGGCAAATGTGATGCGTTGGGAAATGCGTACGAGACTTTTCTTGCGTACGGCTGAATTCCTTTGGCAAGAAGGACATACTGCCCATGCTACTCGAGAAGAAGCCGAAGCCCAGCGAATGTTAAATGTATATGCCGATTTTGCCGAAAATTATATGGCTATGCCGGTGATAAAGGGTGTTAAGTCTGCAAACGAACGATTCGCCGGAGCGTTAGATACCTACACGATCGAAGCTTTAATGCAGGATGGTAAGGCGTTGCAATCAGGAACATCTCATTTCCTCGGACAAAATTTTGCAAAGGCTTTTGATGTTCAGTTTGTCGATAAAAATAATAAGCTTGATTATGTTTGGGCAACCTCATGGGGCGTTTCTACTCGTTTAATGGGAGCATTGATCATGTCTCATTCTGATGATAACGGACTGGTGTTGCCCCCGAAATTGGCTCCGATTCAGGTAGTTATTGTCCCGATCTATAAAAATATGGAACAATTGGCCGTTATTGACGAAAAAGTCGCCGGAATTGTTGCTAAATTAAAAGAGTTGGGTATTTCGGTTAAGTATGATAATGCCGATAATAAACGTCCCGGATTTAAATTTGCCGATTATGAGTTAAAAGGAGTTCCTGTTCGTCTGGTTATGGGAGGACGTGATCTCGAGAACAATACGATGGAAGTTATGCGTCGGGATACGCTCGAGAAAGAGACCATATCTTGCGATAATATAGAACTGTATGTAAAAAATCTTTTGGACGAGATACAGGCTAATATTTATAAAAAGGCTTTTGATTATCGAGCTAAACATATTATCGAAGTCAATTCTTATGATGAATTTAAGGAAAAAATAGAAGAAGGAGGTTTTATCCTTGCCCATTGGGACGGAACACCGGAAACAGAAACTCGTATTAAAGAAGAGACAAAAGCGACGATCCGTTGTATTCCTTTTGACGGAGATAAAACTCCGGGAGTTTGTATGGTGACCGGAAAACCATCTGCCCGTCGTGTATTGTTTGCCCGTGCTTATTAAAGAAAAATGACATATTCGATAAATAAGGAAATCTGAAAAAGGTTTCCTTATTTTTTTAGGCTTACATTAAAGAGTAAAACTTTTATTATTTTTGATTGTTTCAACATAAAAAATATTATTATGGTCAGAGATTGGGCTTTAGTTTTGGAAGGTGGGGGAATGCGAGGCGTTTTTACCTCTGGCGTTTTAGACTACTTTATGGATAATAATATCTATTTCCCTTATACCATAGGTGTTTCTGCCGGAGCATGTAACGGATTGTCGTATGCTTCGAAGCAACGGGGCCGTGCTAAAATATCGAATATAGACCTCTTGGATAAATATCATTATATAAGTCCTAAGTTTTTTTTGCGCAATAAAAGTATCTTAAACATGGACTTTTTATTTGATGAGATGCCCAATAAAATTCTACCGTATGATTTTAACACCTATTTTTCATCTCCCGACCGTTTTGTTATGGTGACGTCGAATTGTGAGACTGGAAAAGCCGAATATTTTGAAGAAAAACAATCTCCGCAGCGGCTGTTGCAAATATGTAGAGCATCCAGCAGTTTGCCTTTTGTTTCACCGATCGTGTGGATCGACAATAAGCCGATGCTCGATGGCGGTATTTGCGATCCCATCCCTTTCCGTAAGGCTTGTGAGGATGGATATAACCGTTTGGTATTGGTGCTGACGCGAAATAAAGGATATAGAAAAGAAGAAAAAGAAATAAAACTTCCTTTGTTATTTTATCGAAAATATCCGGCATTGAGAAATCAACTTCGTTGTCGTCTTCACGAATACAATGAAACAATGGATGAAATCGAATCTATGGAGTCAGAAAATCGTGTGATTGTTATACGTCCGCAAAAACCTTTAAATGTTGATCGTATAGAGCAGGACACCCAAAAACTGACCGATTTGTATGAAGAGGGATACCATTGTGCTGCATCGGTTTTTTCAAATATCACGTTGTAAACACTGTCCCTTTATTTGACGCTTGTTGATCTCTTCTCATGAGGATTGCTGGATACCGTAAAATGAGTGTAAAAAAAACATTAAATAAAAGGCCGTATCTTGCAATAATATTCTAATTTTGCCGACTGAAAAAATTGTAGGGATATGAAGAAAAGCCTTATAGCATTGTCTTTCGGTACTTTAGGATTGGGAATAGCCGAATTTGTGATGATGGGAATATTACCGGATGTCGCAAAAAATTTACAATAAGTATTGCAACAGCCGGACATTTGATTTCTGCATACGCATTGGGGGTATGTGTCGGTGCTCCGATGCTTGTTTTAGCCCGAAAATTCCCTTTGAAGCAGATTTTGATGGGCTTGGTGGCAATCATTATGATAGGAAACGTTTGTGCATCATTGGCTCCTAATTATTGGGTGATGCTGGTTGCTCGTTTTATATCGGGCCTGCCTCATGGAGCCTATTTCGGTGTTGCATCTATTGTGGCAGAAAAGTTGGCAGATAAAGGGAAGGGGTCAGAAGCTGTTTCTATTATGGTTGCCGGAATGACAATCGCAAATTTATTCGGAGTTCCGTTGGGAACATCTTTGAGTGCATCTATCTCTTGGCGTTTGACTTTCCTTTTGGTCGGAGCGTGGAGCATTATTATTTTATATTATATATGGAGGTGGGTTCCTCAAGTAGAGAACTTGCCCGATACGGGCATGAAAGGTCAGTTCCGTTTTCTTAAATACCCGGCTCCTTGGTTATTGTTGGGAGCTACTCTTTTGGGAAATGGCGGAGTATTTTGTTGGTATAGTTATGTCAATCCGTTGCTGACAAATGTTTCGGGATTTTCAGCCCATTCGATAACGTTTCTCATGGTTCTTGCAGGATTTGGAATGGTTGTCGGTAATTTGACAGGAGGGAAGTTATCCGATAAATATACGCCGGGACGTGTAGCCGCCTTTGCACAAGGAAGTATAAGTGTCGTATTACTCCTGATTTTTTTAGGAGCAAAAATTCCTTGGTTATCGGTGCTTCTGATGTGCCTTTGCACTACGGGGTTGTTTACTGTTTCAAGTCCTCAGCAGATATTGCTGATCCGTTATTCTAAAGGTGGCGAAATGTTGGGCGCAGCAAGTGTCCAAATTGCATTTAATTTGGGAAATGCTATCGGAGCCTATTGTGGCGGACTACCTTTGCAGGCAAATATGGGCTATCAGTATCCTGCATTGATCGGGTCTTTTTTTGCTTTATGCGGTTTTATATTATTGACGATCTTTTTCAAAAAGTATGAACTGCAGAATCGCTCGTCTTTGTCATGAAATTTTTGAGGTTTGCTGTTAACGCAGTTTCTATTAGGGTATTAATTTTATTGAATTGTAAAATATGAGAATTTGGCAGGTTGGCGAGAAGTGCCGCAATGAATTAACCCCACACGGGCGGCCCTGTCCCAACGTCCTAATTGATCATATGCCTTGTCTTCTGTATTTATTAAATTCCATTTTTTAGAATTATTGCTCCAGTAGAATGAGCAAATGCATCCATCTGTTATCTTTATTTTAAGATAGGGTTTATCGGTTTGTAAATTTATTTTTTTTAGGATGTGTTCTTCTCCCTCTTTTATCTCTTTTAATACAAGAGCTTTATTCTGATATCCCAATATAACCATATTTTTGTCATCGCCATAAAAGGTAAGTCCTTTTAAGCTATTGTTAGAATTGACCACTTGCGTTTCGAATGTATAATTCTGTTTTATAGGGCGTATGCATAATACACTCCCGTTTTTGTTATTATTTTTTTGAGTGCCGCTAAGAATTAAATACCCGTTACCGGTTTTTATTTTTACATCTGAGTAAAGGTAATTCCAACTCCAGTCAACTTTAAGTTTTTTACTTTTGAAATCATCATGAAGAATGTTTGAGTTTTTTTGTTTTGTCCCGGCAAAGGGTACCGGATGTTGAAGTTGGGCTACGTTTCCTGATTTAAAACGGAGCCATTGTTCGTTATCAATAATCAGCTCTTGTAAAATAGGTTGTCGTCCGGCAAAAAATCCAGCACCAGTCAAATAAGCATGACAAAGATAAAACATACGTCCATCGGGAGTTGTTACCATGGTGCCATGTCCACAAGAAAGGATGTCGTTACTTCCTGTGAGGATAGGATTTCCTTTATATTTTTCGTAAGGGCCTTTTAAGGTCTTTGAGCGGGCGACATAAACTTGATAGTCGCTTTTCGGACCGCAACAATTGTTGGTTGCATACATTAAATAATAGTAATTACCTTTTTTAAACCAACATTGACCTTCCATTAATGTATGGTCATCGTCTCGTAAAAGAGTGAAAGGTTCACCTTCGAGTTGTAGCCCATCTTTCGACATTTTACTACACAATAGTTCTATTGGGCGATTATCTAATCCGTATGCTTTCCAAGTAATATATAAGTCTCCATTATCTTCCATAACAAAGGCATCAATAGCTTCTTTCCCAAATTTGATTAGTAATCCGTGGTCGGTAAACTCTTTTTCCGGATTATCGGTAGTTGCTACGCCGATATATGAAAATCCTTTTTTGTCTCGTGCTGTATAATAAGCATAAACTTTGTTGTTATAATAAAATAGTTCAGGAGCCCAAAAAGAGGAGAGTGTCCAGTCTGGTTGTTTATTGAAGATATGTCCTGTTTGTTCCCAGTTGATGAGATCATTGGACTTGAACATGGGATAATAAGGTGCCCATTCTGAAGACGTTCCTGTTGCATAATAAGTGCTACCAATTCTAATAATTGTAGGATCTGCAAGATCTCCTCGGATTACCGGATTATGATATGTTTGTGGTGACTGTCCTGCTGTGAGATGAAAAATCAGTATACATATAACTGATGTTAAAATTTTTTTCATGTGTGTGCTGTGTAATTGTGAACTCTTATATTTTCAAATTTAGAAATTAAATATATAAAATGCAAAGGATGCTGTATTGTTTTAATTTAGAAACGGCAGGGTTAAAATATAAAGCATATTTATATAGAAAAATTTTAGACGTAAAAAGGGGCTGTGTCGTAATGTACGATGCAGCCCCTTTTTTTCGTTTAAAAAAAGCAGAATTTATGCTTTACGGTAGAATTCCAGGTCTTCGATATCGAAGTTATGAATAAATTCAGCAATTTTCTTTACTTCGGCCTCTCCGAAATGTATATATACTTCAGCAGAGGTACGGAAAGAATCGCACCGAGTTGTATCCAACAACAATAAATGACCCATGATGATGTGGCCGGCCATTTCCACCATGCGACGTGCATGGAAGTCGATGTATTCGTTGTTTTTGGTCTCAACAACCGACGCCACGGTCTTTTCGTAAATATCGGTCATGGCTTTTAATCGGTTTTGCAAAGGAATCAACTCCGGACAGATTGTTTCTTGTTCGTAAGTTTTCATCATGTTGAGGAATGTTCCGGTAGTTACGTGGCGGATAGCGGCAACGACTTGCAACTGTGTTGTACCTTCATAAATAGAAGTAATACGGGCATCCCGATAAATACGTTCGCAAGCGTAATCTTTCATGAACCCTGAGCCTCCGTGTATTTGCACACAATCGTAAGCATTTTGATTACAAAATTCGCTGCTCATTCCTTTGGCAAGAGGAGTGAAAGCGTCGGCCTGTCTTTGATATTTCTTCATTTCGTCACGTTCCTCTTTTTCGAGTTTGCGTTCTTTAGAAATATCTTCATATACTTTATACATATCCACAAAACGGGTGGTTTCATAAAGCAACGAACGAGAGGCATCGAGTTTGGCTTTCATCAAAGACAGCATTTCGTAAACAGCCGGAAATTCGATAATTGCTTTACCGAACTGACGACGTTCTTGGGCGTATGAGAGAGCTTCTCTGTAAGCCGCTTCAGACACGCCTACCGATTGAGCTGCGATTCCTAAACGAGCACCGTTCATCAATGCCATGACGTATTTGATCAAGCCCATTTTGCGATCTCCGCAAAGTTCGGCTTTGGCATTTTTGAATACTAACTCACAAGTAGGTGAACCTTTGATTCCCATTTTGTTTTCGATACGACGAACAGTTACCCCGCCATCGTTTTTATCGTAGATAAACATGGACAAACCGCGACCGTCTTTTGTCCCTTCTTCCGGTTATCCCCCTGTGACGGGCATGTCGCTCACGTGTTACGCACCCTTCCGCCGGTCGCCGCCAG